>JAEUWE010000004.1 GCA_016791465.1 Pseudobdellovibrionaceae bacterium | reverse complement strand
GCTTGCGGCGGTTGTGATTGGATTTGCGAACGTCATTATTCGCCCCGTGCTTCTCTTTCTGACTCTCCCAATCAATATTCTGACTTTGGGATTGTTCACCTTTGTCGTCAACGGAGCTGTCCTCAAGATATGCGCCTCGATTTTGCCGGGCTTTGAGATTCAAACCTGGGGCGCCGCGATTCTGGGCGCGATCATTCTGACCATCGTGAGCTGGATCCTGCACTCGATATTCATTTGATTCCAATCTGCCGAAGAGGCTATCTCCGGCTCTGGAATGTTCAGTTCTCTCATTTTTTGTTACGCGAAAGCTTTCCTCGGAAAACTTCGAATTTTTCGCTTTCTCCTTCACCTTTAGACCATTTTTCAATTTCTCGGATTTTTATCGGATGTTTCTTGGCGATCATCAGAGCTTGATCGAGATTTTGTTTGTCGTTCCAATGGAAATATCCAGCGAGTCGGTCCATGACTGAATGAGTCGGCGTCAAAAGTTGAAGCTTTCCAGCCTTATTGTTTTGAGTCGCCCACTCCTTAATAGGTGTATTTCCGATAGCGAGCGGTGGTTTGGGAAACTCAACAAAATATTCGGTGTCGGGATGCGTGAAGTGTCGTCCAGAAGATTTTGAAAACCCAATTCCTGCAAGGGCCTTTTTAATAGTTTTAGTATTGGTTGATGAAATAAAATCGAGGTCTTTGGATTCGTATTCATTGTTCGTATAAATCGAAACAACGGCCCCTCCTGAAAGAACGGCATCAATTCCATGCTTGAGTAAGCAATTGCAGACGATAGAAGCAACGGTTTGAATGCTGCTCCTCTTCGTGATTTTCACAGCGGTTTACCTGTACGCCTTGGGCGTTGACGTTTGCGATAGTACTTTTTGATTTCACTTTCGGGCATGAACTCAAACGACTTTTCCAGAAGGGCTTGAAGCTCTTTGCGAAATGGATATCGGGGATTCCATAGGAAAAGGCGGGTGCGCCCTTTCGACTGGCTGACAATGACTCCGCCATCCTCAAGACGCTTCAATTGCTTCTGCACGACACTTAAGCTGATGGAAAAAGTGGTAGCGATCTCGGACGCGTAACCTTCATTGTAATTCTGAAGATAGAGAAGAACCTTTTCGACGGTCGCATTGCCAAATAGTGACTCAAGCATGCTTTCATTATCACCTCTTTTTGAGGTTATGTCACCTCTTTTTGAGGTTATTAAAACGGATAAAAAGACCGCACGTTTACCGCTGAGATCGCATTTTGGGCCTATTGGCTGGATAGAGAGTCCCCTTTGAGCGATGGCCCCAGCGTTTTTCGCATATCGATGCTTGTAGGGGTTTGTTGGATTTGATTCGCTCCGGAAGGTGCGCAACAATTCTCTTATGGATGTACGCGAAGAGATGCTCATTGCGAAAAATGACACTTATGGACCGCCAGAGGTTGTAAAGCTGCAGAAGCGGCCGCGCCCTGAGCCGAGTGATCACCAGATTCTTGTTCGCGTTTTCGCATCAACGGTGTCTTCGGCCGACTCCAGGTTGCGCTCGCGGCGTGTTCCCAGAGGATTCCACTTTATGGTTGGTCTTCTCTACGGCTTCTCGCGACCCAAGTATGATTGCTTGGGGGCGGATCTTGCCGGAGAAGTTGTCGCCATAGGTAAAGCCGTTCAGCACTTTCAAGTGGGTGATCGAGTCGTTGCTGATCTTGGTATAAAGCTTGGCGGGCACGCGCAGTTCAAACTTTTAAGTGTTAAAGATGTCATTGCCAAGATTCCCGTTGGTGTCACCTATGCGCAGGCGACGTCGTTGGTCTTTGGCGGTTTGACGGCGCTCAGTTTTCTTCGAGACAAGCTCAAGCTCCAATCGGGCGAACGACTTTTGGTGATTGGAGCGGGTGGAGCTGTCGGAAGCGCGGCTGTTCAGCTTGGTAAAATCATGGGTGCGCATGTTGTCGGTGTTTGCAGTGCCTCCAAAGCGGCGGACGTCAAAGCGCTTGGTGCTGTCGAGGTGATCGACTATCAGTCGACTGACTGGAGAAGAGCGCCTGGGCAGTATGATGTTATTCTCGATAATGTCGGCGATAGTGATTTCGCTTTTGCAAAGGTTCGACACAAACTCTCACCCGGTGGAAGATTGGGACTCGTCGTTGCAGACCTGCCTGCCACTCTTCAGTCTTTGTGGATCTCGATGTTCAATCGACAGAAGGTTTTTGCGGGGCCGATCGCTCCGAACACCAGTGATCTCGAATACCTGCTTTCCCTGTGTCGTGAAAAGCGGCTTGATCCCTTGATCAGTCAGACATTCCCATTTGAAAAAATCGTGGAGGCCCACAGAGTCGTCGACTCCGGTCACAAGCTTGGCTCAGTCGTGATTGAACTTTAGGTCGGGCAAGCCAATGAGCTGATTCGTCAGAAATCAAAGAATCGAAAATTTGACTGAATTCAGGAGTGCTACTGGATATCGGGTATACGTGGAGACCGGTATACTGGATATCGGGTCTACATCATTAACGGGGGCACCTAGATCTTT
>JAEUWE010000497.1 GCA_016791465.1 Pseudobdellovibrionaceae bacterium | reverse complement strand
GCGGCGCTGATCTTAGCCGCTTCACTCTCTTCCAATTTTCGCGCGCGCCTTTTAAGTGTCGTGAGTCTCACCGACACCAGTAACACCCAACGGCTCGATGTTTGGAAAGCCAACATCGCGATGTTTCTTGATCATCCGATTCTTGGCGTCGGTTACGGTGTAAATGAGGAAATCATCGGTGACTATTACGCTAAGCTTGGAATCGTGCAGGAGTTCGGCGGACATGCGCACAACAACTACCTGCAGTTTTTAGCAGGCACCGGTCTTTTCGGCTTTTTCGCTTTTCTCTCGGCCACATTGCTCCTGCTTTGGATGAGCCATCGTCTCTTGCGTGAAATTCCGCGTTCGGAGTTTTGGCCTCGGGCGCTTGTACTCGGTGCACTTGGAGCCCAAATCGCGCTTCACTTTGGCGGCCTGACCGAGTGCAACTTTAAGGATGCCGAGGTGAATCACCAGTACATGCTGATTCTCGCCATGCTCACTGTCGCATGGCGCTCAAGGCCATCGCGGGCCGACCGATGACGCTCACCCCGATGACGGAATTGGAATTCAAGATCTGGGAACCGCGAAGTCGAGCAGCCTATGCTGCAGATAAGGCCCGATCCAATTCGATGACTCTTATCGAAGCGCAAGAAGCAGCCGATCGCGATTTTCGCCGCTATCTCCCTGACGGTCTTAAAACTGAACAGAGCCACCTCTTCACCGCTAAAAACGGGGCCGGTGAAATTCTCGGTTTTATTTGGTTTGCTATTCGCGATACGCCGTCAAAGCGCAGCGCTTTTATCTACGACGTGGTGATTGAATCTGAACACCGCGGGCAAGGGCATGGGCGCGAAATGATGAAACTCGCCGAACTTGAGATCCGAAAGCTGGGAGCCACCCGCATCGGACTGCATGTGTTTGGCTACAACACCGTTGCCGTTCAGCTCTACCACTCCCTTGGCTATCTCACGACCGACGTCGATATGGAAAAAGTTCTGCAACCGTAGGGGTTTACGAATTACACCCGGGTTAAATTGACATTTCGTTATTACCCGGGTATTATTGATTCATGGAAAACACCTATACAGCCTTTGAAGGTTCTAAGCTCTTGGTCCGCGGCCCCCTCGACAAAGTCGTCCTTAAGTCAAAACACCGTCTCGAAAAGTCACCCGAAGCGTCGATCCTGATCTTCAGTGACTCCACCGGACGGACCATTGATTTTAATTTTCACGGAAGTGAAGACGATGTTTTGAAACGCCTTGAGATCTACGTCTCAGGAGAAGAAGCAAAGTCGGCGAACGGCCCTGGCCGTCCCAAACTTGGCGTTGTCTCGCGCGAAGTCTCTCTTCTGCCCCGCCATTGGGAGTGGCTCGCCAACCAAACCGGCGGCGCTTCGGCCACTTTGCGAAAACTCATCGAGTCCGAACAAAAAAAGTCGGCTGGCGGCCTCTCACTAAAACAAGCGCAAGAACGTGTTTACAAATTCATGTCGGTCTTGGCCGGCGACCTCGAGGGCTATGAAGAGGCCCTTCGCGCCCTCTATCGAAAAGACGTCGACAGTTTTCAAACGCATATCAAGAGCTGGCCACGCGATGTGAAGACCCACACGCTGACACTTGCCGCTTCCATTTTTGACCTCTCCTAACTAGAGTTTCCACAATGCTGCAGCGATTTTCAAAACCACTCATTCGCTTTCGGTCTCGCGCCCCTCAACTCGATGGTCCGCCGATAGAACGGCATGATAAATGCGGTTTTTGTCGATCAAAAATGGCCTTCCTGTTAGCTCGGGCTGATTACTGGGACCTCCAGGCCGTAGACCTCGTTCGCTGTCAAGATTGCGGACTTATTCAGGTCGATCCCATGCTCACAAAGCAGTCGACGGAAACTGGCTGTCTTGCTCTCTATCGGTTTCAACACCAGGGCGAAACTGAACGCAGTCGAAAACGTGGACTCTATCGAGCCTTCCGCCGCGGAGTTGCGTTTGGAGTCGACCTGAAAATCAAAGGCATCGAACCAAAGAACGTTCTTGAAATTGGGGCCGGTGACGGGGCTTTTCTCAAAGGTCTCCAGTACGTTTTCCCAAAGGCGACGTGCACCTGTCTCGATGTGGTCGATGAGATTCTGCAGGCGCTCAAGAGACAACATGGCTTTGAGTCCATTCACAGCACTGTCGAAGATATTGACCCGACGAAGATCGGCCGCTTCGACCTGATCGTCGCAAGAGATATTCTCGAACACGTCACGAAACCCGGCGATGCGATGAGAACAATGACCGAAATTTTAAGCCCAGGCGGTTATTTGTTTTTCATAACGCCAAACGGCTGGCAGGACGCGTGGCAGATGTTCTCTCGCTGGAAGGTCGATAAAATCAAAAGCGAACTACTCATTAACCACGTGAACTACTTTGATACGATTTCACTCAAAAAACAGATCGACATGCTCGGCTTAAAGATCTGCGACTGGTTTAACTATGATTTTAAAACCTTTTCGCGAGGAGCCGGCTGGCGCCTGCTCGAGCAACATATGGCGCGACCATCGATTCAGCGTTCAGCCAGCGATGTCATTCAAAAAACCGAAAATCTTCAGACTGCATTTCAGACGGCAAGCGCAAGCCCCATCCCCGTAGCGTACACCTGGCTGATTGCACGCCCTCTTCTCATGGCTTATTGCTGGTTCAAACACACCGCATTTGTTCGCGTCGACCCCACCGCCCGTGTCGGCGAAGAGATCTACTGCCTCGCTCAGAAGACATAGCACCGCTGGTCGACGCACGTAGTCGCCAAAAGGAACAATGTACCTTCAGAGTAGATCCCGAAGCCGTTTGATATTCTCTTTGAAGGGCGTGTGGTGATTGCCGACGAAGAGACCGTGCGAGTCGATCCAATTGGCGTTCGGAAGCTCACCTTGAATCTCGTGGTTGAACCACTGAACGACGGGATTCTTTGCGAAGTTTCCGGCGACGATCGGGCGACACTCGACACCTGCATTTTGGAGAGTCTCCACAAGAGATTGGCGCGTGCGACCGGCTTTTGCCGCTTCGGGGCGAATCACCATCGAGAATCCAAACCACGAACTCTCGCCGATCTCCTTTTGTGTGATCAGCCACGGATGCCCATTAAAGAGCTCTTCATAGACGGCAGCATTGGCGCGACGCTCGCGAACAAAGCCAGGAAGTTTCTTAAGCTGCTCGATACCGAGCGCGCCCTCAAGTTCAAGCGGCCGCACATTGTAGCCGGGTAGAACAAACTTGAACGACTCTTCAAAGGCGTTGTCGGACTTTACGCCCGTCACATGATTGTGCTTTGGAAGATTTCGAGTCCAGCCGTGAGCGCGCAGGCAGAGCATGATGTGATAGAGCTCCTCATCGTCAGTGACGACGTTTCCGCCCTCCATCGTCGAAATGTGGTGGCTAAAGAAGCTTGAAAAAGTACCCATCACGCCAAACGTGCCGCACTGACGACCACCGAGCGTAGCACCCATCGACTCGCAGTTGTCTTCAATCAAAGTGATGTCGCGGCCAGCGATCATCTTCTGAATGGCTGCAAAGTCGTTTGGATTGCCGAGCAGATTCACGGCCATGATGAGACGAGTTTTCGGGTTGATCGCCTTTTCAAGTTCCTTCAGGTCAAAGTTCAAAGTCTCAAGGTCGATGTCGACAAAGCGAAGTTTCAAACCGTACTGATGAAGCGGATAGTAGGTCGTGCTCCAAGAAACAGCGGGCACGATGACTTCATCCCCTGCCTTTAGCGCGCCCTGCTTTTTATAAAAGAGTGCCGCGACCATTAAAAGATTCGCTGTTGAACCAGACGAACACATCACGGAGTATTTTGAACCAAAAAACTTTGCGAATTGTTTTTCGTACTCGGCGACTTTTGCGCCCATGGTGAAGTTTCCCGATTGAATCACAGCCTGCATGGCTGCGATTTCGGATTCATCCCAACTGGTCGTCGCAAGCGGATAGAAAACATTCGACATGGCTATTTCTCCTGAAGTCCCAAGTAAAAATCGTAGGCTTTCTTAATTCCAGCTTCGAGCGAAGTACTGGCTTTCCAGCCCATGCGCGCAGCCTGATCGACGGACACGAGTTTCTGCTTCATACCAACGGGTTTAGTGAGATCGTGTTTAAACGGCCCAGTGTAACCGATCACTTTCGCGACCGCGCGATAGTAGTCGTTGATGGAGTGGTCAAATCCAAGGCCGACATTGGTCAATTCCGGAAGCTCCTGGAAGCGATCAAGAGCGAAGTAGACGAAGTCAGCGAGGTCCGCTGCGTCCATGAACTCGCGGCGCGCTTCGCCGTCGCCCCAGATTTCAACATGCGGCTCGGATTCCTTTTTTGCCGTGTGCACTTTGTGAATAACGGCGGGAATCAGATGCGAGTGCTTCGGGTCAAACTTATCGTGGCGGCCATAGAGATTGCACGGAATCAGCGTTTTATACTGAAGCTCTTTTCGCTCGCGCATCAGATAAGAACCGAAGCGCGCAGCAAAGACCTTGGCGATCGCGTAGCCTTCGTTGGTCGGCTCGAGCTCGCCTTTTAAAACAAGGTCTTCAGTAAGCGGATTGGGCGCGTTTCGCGGGTACATGCACGATGAACCCATGTTGAGTAGTTTCGGAACGCCGACTTCGGCCGCCGCGCCAATCACGTTCCTTGCCATATCGAGGTTCTCGATCAGAAACGCCACCGGATGTGCCATATTGGCTTGGATTCCACCGACTCGGCCAGCGCAGTGGATAATGAGATCGGGTTTCGTCTTTTGAACAAATTCAAAAGTCGAAGTCCGATCGAGTAGGTTCATCTCGCGACTGGATGGCGCCAGCAGCTCGTGGTGGCGGCTTGCAGGATGCTCAAGAATGTTTTTTCCGACCATTCCGGAGCCACCGGTCAGCAAGATCCGCATCGACGCTACCTCACGACTTTCAGCGATGGGAACTTCGCATCCCGCTCAGCGAGTTTCAAATCGGCTTCACACATCTCGCGAACAAGCTCTTCAAAACTTGTCGCCGGAGTCCAGCCGAGCTTCTCGCGCGCCTTTGTCGCATCGCCGAGCAGTGTTTCGACTTCGGTTGGGCGATAATACTTGGGATCCACTGCAACAATGCAACGACCCTCTTGATCATAGCCCTTCTCGTCAGCGCCCGTGCCCTTCCATGTGATTTTAAAACCCATATGGCCTGCTGTGATTTCAACAAACTCACGCACACTCTTTTGATGGCCGGTGGCGATAACAAAATCTTCGGGCTTTGGCTGCTGAAGCATCAACCACTGCATCTCGACGTAATCGCGGGCATGACCCCAATCGCGCTTTGAATCCATGTTTCCAAGATAAAGGCATTTATCCAGACCGTGCTTGATGCGTGCCAGACCGCGCGTGATCTTGCGAGTCACGAATGTCTCTCCACGAAGCGGAGACTCGTGGTTGAAGAGAATTCCGTTACACGCATAGATGCCATAGGCCTCGCGATAATTCACCGTGATCCAGTACGCGTACATTTTCGCGACGGCATAGGGGCTACGCGGATAAAACGGTGTTGATTCCTTTTGCGGGATTTCCTGCACAAGGCCGTAGAGCTCAGACGTCGATGCCTGATAAAACTTCGTCTTCTTGGTCAGACCTAAAATTCGAATCGCTTCAAGCACGCGCAATGGCCCGATCGCATCGGAGTTCGCCGTGTACTCGGGCTCTTCAAACGAAACTGCGACGTGCGACTGCGCTGCCAAGTTGTAGATCTCGTCGGGCTGCACCTGTTGAATGATGCGGATGAGGCTCGAAGAATCGGTCATGTCACCGTGGTGCAAAAAAAGTCGACCGCCCAAGGTGTTTGGATCCATCGCATGCGGGTCTTGAAAAAGATGGTCGATGCGGTCGGTGTTAAAAAGCGACGTGCGCCGCTTGATGCCGTGGACCTCGTAACCTTTTTTGAGAAGAAATTCGGCGAGGTAGGCCCCGTCTTGCCCAGTGATACCGGTGATCAGCGCTTTTTTCATAGTTTTGGAAAAGTAGAATCAATGCGAGAGTTTGTCCACGCCTTCGAGGGGCCGAAGGGTGTCCTCCGCTCATCGATGGCGCGCCGCAGCTTCCGGCGCCGGAAGCTGCGCTGAGTCGCCAAAAAGAAGCGGGTACCTTTGAAGCGGAGACCAGCCGGTGTGACCCTGGATTTTGACAATCGACGGCACGTAGACATCAGCCGGCGCATCAGCCGCACTCGTGCCAAACAGAACGCTGACGCTGTAGTGGGCAGCGATCTGCTCCGCAAGTTCGCGCATCGTGATCGCCTGATCGGAACCAAGGTTGTATGCCTCACCGGGCCGCCCCCGGAGCAGTAGCGCCCAGAGCCCATCGACGAGATCTCGAGCATCCAGGTACGAGCGCACGGTTTCAGGAGAGCGAACATCAATCGCAAGACCCGCCCTCGCCGACTTTAAAAAACTTGAAATGGCATAGGGACCATCGAGCGGAAAGTACTTTCCGAAAAAAGCAAAACCGCGAGCAATGATGGTGGGAACACCGCTCGAAAGGCAGAGCGTTTCAGCTTTGAACTTCGCTTCGCCGTACTCGGTTCGCGGAACAGCACCTAGTGGCTGAATGGAGTCCTCGGTGCAATGATCGGTTTGGCCCGCACCGTAAACAGCACCTGAGCTTGCAAATAAAAGCCGCTTTACGCCAACGCGCCGACACTCATTTAAAATGTGCTCAGTGCCGTCGAGTATCGT
>JAEUWE010000421.1 GCA_016791465.1 Pseudobdellovibrionaceae bacterium | reverse complement strand
CTTCTCGCTTGAGAACATCGAACATGATGTTGAAGAGGCGATGGTCGTGCTGGCCGATGACTTGGTCGATGATTTTGATGACGAGCCAAGTCAGCCACTCGGAGTTCCGGGGCGCGGCAAGTCGCAGTTGTCACAGCCATCATCGCACCAGACGCGCGCGAGCGCTTCAAAGTCGCAGGCGGAATCGCGTAAGGGCAATAAACGCGGAAAGCCAGCGCGCAAAGGCTCTGTTGGAGTTCGTTCAAAAATGAAACCAGCAGGTAAGGGGGCAAAACGCCCTCATGGTGGCGGATCTTCACCGAAAGCAAAAGGCCCGACCCCAAAGCCGGGAAAACGCAAATGAGCTCGAGGCGCGGAGGTTCAGCATTGCAGAATGCTGCGCGCCTGCGCACGATTGTCAGCGTTTTTGCGAGATACGGGTTTCAAAACGTGGCCGAGCGCATTCGGCTTGGCCGCTTTCTCATTGAACGACTGAGCGGAATTGACGATGAGAAGTTCACCCCGGCAGAACGCTTGCGGATGGCCTTTGAAGAGCTTGGGCCGACTTTTGTAAAGCTTGGGCAATTGCTTGCGACTCGTCCTGATTTGGTTCCTGAGGAGTTTGTTGAGGAATTTAAGCGTCTACACGATCAAGTTGCGACACTTCCGTTTGCGAAGATGCGCGAGACGTTGCACGAGCAATATGGACCGGACCTTTCTCGCGTCTTCAGCGAGTTTGATGAGGTTCCGATTGGCGCTGCCAGTATTGCGCAGGTGTATCGAGCCGTTCTTCGCGATGGTTCGAACGTCGTCGTCAAAGTTCAAAGACCGGGAATTTTAGAAGTTATTCGAAACGACGTTGGTGTCCTTTACTTTCTCGCCGAACGCCTGCATGCGTTTGTACCCGAGGCCGCTGTCTTTAATCCGGTCGGAATTGTCGACGAGTTTTTCAAGACGCTTGAGCTTGAGACAAACTTTGTTGTTGAAGCGAACAACATTCGTCGCTTTCAGCAGAACTTTCGTGACGATCCGACCGTCAAGATTCCTCATGTTTATTCAGAATTTTCGGGCAAGAAGGTTGTGGTCCTTGAGGCACTGCAGGGCGTTCCGCTTTCGCAACCGTCATCGCTTTTACAGACCGGGCTTGATCGGGCGACGGTTATGCGGGCCGGAATTCGCTGTTACTTCAAACAGGTTTTCGTTCACGGATTTTTTCACGGCGATCTGCACGCAGGAAATCTCTTTATTCTGCCCGACAACCGCATTGGCTTGATCGACTTTGGCATCGTTGGTCGATTGAACAGACGCGTTCGCGATTCGATCGCCAATATGTTTGTGGCTCTCTACACCGAAGACTACGAGCGATTGGCTTATGAGTATGTTGAGGCTGCACCCTTTAGCGATCAGATCGACATCGATCAATTTGCAAAGGATCTTCAGGATCTTCTGGCGCCGCACTTTGGCCTGAATCTCAAGAACGTCGATCTTGGACGGCTGTTGATGGGAACGACGGCGGTCGCCGCTCGCCATAAGCTGGTTTTGCCAAGTGAACTCATGCTGTTCTTTAAGTCGATTGTGACGGTTGAAGGCATGGGGCGCGTGATTCAAAGCGACTTTGATCTTTTGCCGCACGCGCTTGAGTTTGCAGGCGAATTGGTCTCGGCAAAGACCGATCCGCAGCGTTGGAAAGAAGACGCTCTCGGATTTGGCCGCGACAGTGCGATTTTGTTAAAGACATTGCCTCGGCAGTTGCGCCAATTCGTGCGCCGAGTGAATCATCCTGATTTCGCGTTTCGCCTAAGTCTTGTCGAGCTTGAGGAAGTAAAGCGTTCGATGGAGAGCTCATCGAACATTATTTTTCTGGGATTGGTGATTGGAAGCCTGATCATTTCAGGCAGTGCGCTGATGTTTCTAGAGCGCGGGCATCTGGTTTTCGATATTCCAGTATTGAGCGCGATCTTCTTTGGAATGGCGGGGGCCCTGGGCCTTGCCGCCTTCCGCAACTACATGAAGAAGTAGTAGTCTAATCCGCCGCTTCGAGCGATTGAATTTGGCAAAGACGGTTTGGATTGACGCCGACTCTGACAGAGCGAAAGCGAGTCGCATCGTGATTGACTGTCATCACGGCATAGTAAACCAGATCTTCGCTACCTCCGGATTGTAGGGCCATGATTGTATTGGCTGGAATGACGCCGATATCCATATATTTCGTAGCGAAGTCTTCGCCAGCGGCCTGCGCTTCCTTTTCACAAGACGCTGCAGCTTGAGCGCCGGCTGTCATGCTGAGTGCGGCGACTATCGTGGCCAATGTGAGGAATGCTTTTTTCATTTTTACTCCTTCGGTGACGGAAATCGTCAGTTCATCTCTGTTTTAAAGGGCATTGGGGTAAAGCTGTCTGATGTCACACAGGGCTAAAGGAAGAACTGTGCCGCTGATGGTTAGCGGACCGGTCAGTTGATTTTCAATTAGGGCAATCGATTGAATCGGGCGGAGATGGTATCTAGTGTGCGCTCGCATGAGACGAGTTGCGTTTAGAACTCTAGTTTATGCGGCGATTGGCATAGTTGCCAGACCTGCGTTTTCTGGTGCCGAACAAGTCAGTGTCGATCGCAATCTTTCCGTGATGGGAACTTATGTTCATATTGCGGTGACCGCGCCGACTCGTGAACGAGCCGTGGCGGTAAGCGAGCGGGTTGTTAAAGAACTTGAAGCGACGGAGGCCGAGCTTTCGACGTGGAGGAGTGAATCGGCGCTTTCGAAGATAAATCGATTGAAAACAGGTTCTTCGTATCGAGCGTCGCCGGAGCTGGCAAATGAACTCAGTGAAGCGCTGCTGTGTCAGCAAATGACTGAGGGGAATTTTAGTCCATTTCTCGGGAAGCTCATTTCGGTTTGGAAGCTGCGGAGTCCCAAGCCAGCAGCCGCTCCAGATTCCAATGAAATTCAGAAGGCGTTGAGCCCGATAGCGGAGCCGGCATTTGCTGTTAAGGGCGGTGATGTAACCAGAAAAGTTGGCGAGGCAGACTGGGAAGAGGGCGGTTTTGGCAAGGGAGCAGCCCTTGATCGCGCACTTCGAGCCGTTGCCGCGGGTGACGTTCGTGTCGTCATCAATCTGGGTGGGCAGTTGGCCGTGTCTCAAGGGTCTCCTGTTCGCACAGACTTGGGGAGTCTTTCGCTCTCGATTGATCGCGGGTCGATCTCAACATCAGGACACGATCATCGACCTGGTCATATATTGGATCCGACGACGGGGCGTCCTGCTCGTGATTTTGGCCAGCTGTCGGTGTGGACGGACTCGGCCCTTCGCGCAGACTGTCTTTCGACGGGACTCTATGTGATGGGTCCAAAGCGGGCATTCGCGTGGAGCTTGCGCCATCCAGACGTTCAGCTCGTGGTGCGCTCGGGCGGCGAGCTCTATGCCAGCTGTACGTTGAAATCGAAAATTGAAAACCAAAAACAGGTCCACTTCATCTGTGGGGTGGACGACATATCGACTTACTTCAAGGAGTCCACGTGAAGTTCCCAACGATTGCAGTAATGAGTAGTTTAATTCTGGGTTTATCCCTTCATGCAGGGGCTGCAGAGCCCGCGAGTAATGAAGAGCTGGCCGCGCGTTTGAATATTCTTGCCGATGAAGTGAACCGCCTTAAGCAAGGTGAGACAAGCGAGAACCGCGAAGCTTCAGTGCGCACGGGTCTTGGGCCATCAGCGTCGCGCGTGTATCGCACGGCGAAGGGAGTTTCGATCGGCGGTTATGGCGAGATGCTTTATCAAAACTACGCGAGTGAGAAGGACAACGGAACTGGCGTGACGACAGCCGATCAGATCGACTTCCTTCGGGCCGTCGTCTATTTTGGCTATCGCTTCAACGAGAAGTTTCTCTTGAACACCGAAATCGAGTTCGAACACGCCTCGACGGGAAAGGGCGGGGAGGTTTCAGCCGAGTTTGCCTATCTCGACTATCTTGCGCGACCGGAGTTCAATGTGCGCGCGGGACTTTTACTTTTGCCGATGGGCTTTATCAATGAAGGCCATGAACCGACGACTTTCCTCGGCGCGCGTCGCCCGGACACAGAGAACTCGATTATTCCGAGTACTTGGCGAGAAAACGGAATCGGCGTTTTCGGCGATGTGGGCTCGTTGAGTTATCGCGCGTATCTCGTGAATGGTCTCAATGCCGATGGATTCTCGGCATCGGGTTTACGAAATGGTCGTCAAAAAGGAGCCAGTGCGAAAGCCGATCAGTTTTCGCTTGTTGGTCGATTGGATTATACCGGAGTGGAAGGCCTTCTCGTCGGAGTATCGGCTTACTCCGGACCGTCAAGCTTCTATCCTGCCGCGGGTTCCGGCGCTGGCGTTCCCAGTGTTGAAACTCAGATTTATGACATTCATGCGGATTGGCGCATGGGAGCATTTGAGCTCAGAGGTTTGGCGGCGATGGCAAAACTTGACCACGTGGCCGAGTTGAACGCCGCTGAGCTGAACTCCACGGGCGCGGCAGCACCGCTCACCGGCAGCAACTCGATCGGATCTCTATTGACGGGACATTATGTGCAAGCCGGCTACGATGTCCTGGCCGGAACGGTCAACTCGTTCACGCCGTTTGTGCGCTGGGAGCAGCTCGACACTCAGGCAGAAGTTCCACTTGGATACGCGCGGAGCGGTGCGAATCAGGTCACGATTACAACCGTTGGATTTTCCTATAAGCCGATCGATCAAGTGGTTGTGAAAGTCGATTTTCAAGACTACGAGAAGCAGGATGGAACCGGTATCAACCAATACAACGCCCTCCTTGGCTATGTGTTCTAGACTTTTGTGGATGGTTGCGCTTCTTCCTCAGATGGCTTGGGCGAGTGCTCAGCTGACCTCAGACGAAGCGGCGCGCTCGGCGTTTGGAACGTGTACACCGAAAAAAGAAAATGTATTTTTGGATGATAAGAAGCTGGCGGCGATTCAAAGTCTCTCGGGCTATGAGATGCCGTCAAAGCTTGTCCTGCGGTACTCGGCAAAATGCGGTGGTGAGCTCGACGGCGTAGCTTACGTTGATGTCCACACAGTTCGTTCAAAAACGGAAACATTGCTCATTGTCATCGACAAGTCCGATAAAATTCGTCGCATTGAGGTTTTGAGTTTCAATGAGCCGCCGGAACACATGCCGAAAGAAAAGTGGTATGGGCTTTTTGTCGGTCAGTCGTTGGACGACGAATTGAATTTGAAGAAGGGGATTGCGCTGGTCGCAGGATCGACGCTCACAGCTCGTGCGACGGTCGGCGCTTCGAGGCGAGTTTTAGCGTTGCATCAGGTATTGAATCAGTCGCTCAAGAGTGGTGGTGCGCAGTGAAGAAGGGCCAAGCTTGGTATCTCCATTCTGCGAACTTCCTCGTCGGAGTGACGGGGCTTATCTACGCTTATTTTATTTACTGCGGGCAGCCTGTTGACGAGTATTCCAATATCAACAGCCCGTATCAGCCGTTTCTCCAGCAGCTGCATATTCTCTTCGCTCCACTTCTTGTTTTTGGCTGCGGCATGATTTGGATGAATCACGCCTGGCTTATGTACAAAAGCCCGATTGCTACCCGGCGACGGACAGGAACAATTCTCTTGTTTTCTGCGTGGCCGATGATTTTATCGGGAGTCATCATTCAAATCGTCACGGAACCGTCGGCGCTTCAGATATGGAAGTGGGTTCACCTGGGGACGTCGATCCTTTGGCTTATGGGCTACTTGGTTCATCTCAAGCAGAAGCGGCACTCATGACGCACCGCTTTCTGGACGTCCAAGGTGTGATGGCGACACCGCCCGGGGGACCGGCTGCCGGCAGAAAAAAGAAGGGGCCTTGTTAGGCCCCCTCGAAGACGTACTTCCGGATTTTAGATTCCAAGGCCGACGATCATGGTCACGACGGTGAGGCCGACAAACATGATACTGGCGGTCCATTCGAGCGCATTCGTTCGGTACACACTCATGGCATCACTCCTTAGCTCAAGAGCTTCAGTGCGATGTTTGAGATGTTGTTCGCTTGGCCCAGTACTGAAACTCCCGCTTGCATCAAAATATTGTTGCGCGTGAGCTCGGCACTTTCTGCGGCGATATCGGCGTCGCGGATTCGAGAGTTGGCAGCCGAGAGGTTCTCATCTGCAACCGCGAGGTTCGCAACGGTCGACTGGAGTCGGTTCTGCATAGCGCCGAAGTTGGCGCGAATTGCGTTTACCGAAATCATCGCACGGTCCAAAAC
>JAEUWE010000418.1 GCA_016791465.1 Pseudobdellovibrionaceae bacterium | reverse complement strand
CTCGGCGATTTGAATTCCGTTCAGCGCGGCACCTTTGCGAAGGTTGTCGCTGACGACCCACATCATCCAAGTCGTCGCATCGATCGGATCTTTGTGAACGCGGCCGACGTAGACGGGGTCATCGCCAGAGGCAAAGGCCTGTGTCGGATAGTTCTCAGTGCCCTCGAAAACTTGAACGCCGTCTCCTGAGGCCAAGCAGCGTTCGACTTCGGCCGCCGAGGTCGCGGGCTTTTTCAATGTCGCCCAGACCGTCTCGGCATGCGAGTTCAAAGTCGGAACGCGTACGGTGAACGCTGAAACTTTGAGTTCCGGCAGTCGCAAGATCTTGCGCGATTCATTCATGATCTTTGTTTCTTCGGAGCAGAACCCAGTTGTTGAAGAGATCGCGCCGATCTGTGGCAGACAGTCGAACGCGATCGCCTTTGGGAAGGTCTTCCCTTTTTCTGGAGTTTCACCTTCAAGAGCAAGTTTGGTTTGTTCGAGGAGCTCCTCGATGCCGCCTTTGCCTGCGCCGCTGACCGACTGGTAGCTCGAGACGCGAACGGTGTCGAGCCCGTACTTGTCGGCTAATGGCTTCAGTGCGACCACGAGCTGAATGGTCGAGCAGTTGGGATTGGCGATGATCCGTGGCACGCCAGCCGTGGCTGAAGGTTTTTCTCCAAGCTTGAGGCGTGGCAAAAGATCGCCGTTGACCTCTGGAACACAGAGGGTGATTTCGGAGTCCATGCGGAATGCGCCTGAGTTATCGATGGCAATTGCGCCGTCCTCGACCGCTTTTGGGGCCCAGTCTTTGGAGATGTCGTCACCACTTGAGAAAAAAACAACATCAAGGCCTTTGAAACATCCGGCACTTAAAGTTTGAACTTCAAATTCGCGATCGATGACTTTGCGTTTGAGGCCTTTTGAGGCGTCGCTCGCGAAGAGGCGCAGTTCTCCAAATGGGAATTCGCGCTCCGCAAGAAGTAAGAGGAAGGTTTCGCCAACAACGCCGGTCGCGCCGACGACTCCGACATTGATTTTGTTAGTCATGAGTTTGATCCCGAGTTTCAGTGGTGTCGATCACTTCGTGCAGGTCGTCGCCTTCTGTCGCCAGTGCCGCGGCGTCTGCCTCGGCTAGAGCACGCCGACGCTTCGGCGCTCGGCCCCAGCCGAGAATTCCAAAGACGGCGCCGAAGACGGCGTAGGTCATAAACATCACAAAGAGCATCACTTCGGGGCGGATCGCGATCACCATGAAAACGCCAACGCCCAAGACGAGATAGCGAAATGGCAGGCGCTCGCGAAGATCGAGATCTTTGAAGCTGCGATAGCGGAAAGTGGAGACCATGACGAAGGCAAGAAGGGCCGTCATCGAGAGCAGCAGAACGGATCCCTGTGGATCCCACCCGAGATCGTTCCATGCGAGCACCGAGCTTGCCACGATACCGGCCGCCATTGGGATCGGTAAACCTTGGAAGTAAGCCTTTTCGATAATCGTCGCTTGCACATTGAAACGAGCAAGGCGAAGCGCGCCGCATGCTGTGTAGAGGAACGAAACCAACCAGCCCAGTCGCCCAAACGGCTGCAGCGCCCACAGGTAAAGCAGAACGCCGGGAGCGACACCAAAGCTGATGACGTCGCAGAGCGAGTCGTATTCGGCACCGAACTTCGATGTCGAGCGAGTCATGCGTGCGACGCGGCCGTCGAGTAAATCAAACACCGCAGCGCCGACAATCGCATAGGACGACCAAAGATATTCTCCGCGGATCGCGTAAATGAGGGCGAAGAATCCAAAGAACATATTGAACGTGGTGATCAGGTTTGGCAGCACGTAGATGTGCATACCGACCCGCTGGCGGAGGCGACGCGCGCGTCCAAAGTTTTGCGGATCGTTCGAGTCAGCTTCGAGATTGTGATCATCCATTATGCAAACCCACCATAGAGGTAAAAGAGGACCGAGAGACCAATCGCGCTCAGCACCGGGCAGGTGAGATTGTCGTCGAGTTTACCGATCGGAATGAGTTCCGTTGCGGCGCCGATCAGGCCCGAAATCGGTGCGACAATCAGCAGGCGTTCGGTCATCAGGCCATTTAAATAGTAGTAAACGCCGGCGATCGTGGCGCATGCAGCAAAGGCGGCGAACGTTCCCTGCAGAGTTTTATTGCCGAGGATGCGATCGCGTCCAAAGCGAATGCCGACAAGGCTTGCGAGCGGATCGCCGATGGCGAGGAACAGCAGGCTGAGTGTCAGGATGTGCCGATCAAAAAAGGCGAGCAGAATGGCGGCGCCGACAAGAAGGTAGGAGAGGCCAGAGAACGATTTTGCCTCGTGCTCGCGCATGACGAGCGAGAAGACCTTGATCGTTGCTCGGTTGAGAGTCGGTCGATGTTGCCGGAGCCAATCGAGCGGGAGGAAGAACGCCAAAAAGCCGGCGAGAATCCACCAGGTCTGCTTGGTTCCAAAGTATTGGTACACCGCAATCATCCCAAGGATGCCGGTCATATGCCAGAGCTTGCGGGCCAGGTGGAGGTCCGACTTTGATTGCAGATTTTTAGAAGCGGTCATCGTCATTTCAGCGTCCATAGTGTGCCGGGGCGGGAGGGTAAACAAGCCCGCGGCGGTTCACAAGGTCTGCGCCGCAAAGCGGCATCGACGGCCTTTTTTGCGTCCTTTGGCGTAAATTATCATAAGTTAAATCAATGGTTTATGCCGTATTTGGTGAGCGTGAGTTTTGCAGTCTACCTCGTGTTTAAAGGCATCTGGCCGGAGTAATCTCGACAGATGAGGTGTGGTTTTGACCAAATTAAAACGCAGTTTGCGACAGAATCGGGCGATGTTCGGGGCAGCGATGCTCTCGGTGCGCCTCTTTGTCGTGGCTGGGTTGCTGTTTTCGGTTTGGTCGCCGCGGGCATGGGCGCGGAATGAGGACTATGTGAGCGACGTGCGGGCTGAGCGGCTGCAGAAGGAGCGCGACCTGGTTTGGGCGCAGCGACCTGAGGCCGAGACCGAGCTCCGGCATCGCATTTTCAATGAAGAGCTGAGCCGAGAATTTCGCGATCGCTACGAACAGAAGTTTGGTCGAACAGAGATCGAGCGTGTCTTTCAAGCTCCGAATCGCTTGAGCTATTACAACGATGCCTATGGTGTGCGCGGAACCCCGCAGGAGCTCGGCGATGAGCGCCGCCGTTTCGGCGAATTCATGATTCGTCGCCTCACCGAATGGCATGTGGAGAACTATGCGAAGAACGACCCTAAAGTTCGCCCGGTGTGGGAAGCCAAAGAGAAGATTTCGAAATTGAAGGTGGAGGTCGCATCCTTTCGCTTCGATGCGCAGTACTCGATTGCCGGCAACACGCTCGATATGAAATTGGTGAATCCGTGGGTGGAGTCAAAGGTCACCCTGTTGATGAATCCCGATCAGTTTGGTCCCGGACCTGTGAATGAAACCCTGGTTTCGGTGTTTCGCTCGATCACGCCCAAGTATGCGCTCGAAAGCCGTTGGCGCGTGAGCGATGGAATTCTCGCGCTGATTCAGCATCGGTCGCTTGGCCGCGGTTGGGGCGGATCGCTCACCACGTCGTTCGCTCTGCAGGACGGCGGCACATCACCGCGCGAGACGCTGTGGCTCGCAGGCGTCGGGCGCGCGTTTTAATGTTGGTTCTTAATGGCGCTCAATCGACAGCGTTTCGACGACGCCGGTGCGGCTGATTTTGAGGACGTTGGTCTCTGGAGCGAGCGTGATGTAGTCGGTCGCTTTTTGTTCGAAGAGTGTCGCTTGAAAGCCGTTGGTCTCGTTGGACACACTGATGACGGCGTTCGTACAGCTTTCAAAAATGAGGCGGATTTGTCGGACGCTTGGGGCAATGCGAATCGATTCGGATTTCGCGCACGGAATGCTCGCCTCAGTCATCAGCGTGTCGGTATTCCCGCTGATATTCGCAGTGTCCTCGCCTGCGGTACTGGTGGACGCTGCAACTTCAGATGCTGGGCCGCGAATTGCGTCGAAAATGCCGCTGCTGGTGGTGCTGTTGGATTTGAATGAAGGAAGCGGGCGCATGAGCGAAAGGCCGTTGACGAGAGTCAGCGCGAATATCACGGCGACTGTTGCGCCATGAAACTGCAGTCTGTTTTTATCGAGTCGTCGCGCGGTCATCTCTTCGCTTATCGGCGAAAAGACGGCGTGCCCGCATAGGACTCGACAAGAGGCGGAGGCTTACTTGCCTTTCGTCGGTGCGGGTGCGGCGGGCTCTTTTTCGAGAATTTTCTGCGCTGTGACTGATGGCGAAACCGGGACCGACATTGAGCGAAGAAGGTTTTTGAGCTTCGCTTTATCTTCGATCGTGATTTTGGCATCGCGAATGCGTTCGATGATCTTGCGGAAGGTCGGATTGCCCTTCATCTCAGGGCGAATCTCGGCCATCAGGTTCTCCAGGATCACGACATAGGTCGCCGTGCGGCGGGGGCCGTCTTGTGTGCGCAGTTCGGTCAGCGCTTCTTCGGTGAGATCAACCAGAGCTTGGTCGAGTGAGTTGAGATCTGTGAGCTCGCCCCGAATTCGCGAGTAGAGATTGGCTCGAGCTCCGTCCTGATCGGGACGCGCCAGTACAATTCGTAGAGCATCTTTGAGTTGTTCGAGCGCTTCTGGCTCGATGGCAATTTCTCCATCTTCGGAGTCTTCTTGTTTGCTCTGAATCTGTTGAGCTTTGCGGACTTTCTTTTTAACCATGTCGCCGATTTGATCGGAGCTTTTGATCAATAGCGATGTTGAGTCATACTCGACCTTGGTCCAGCCCGGTTGCGAGGCGACAATTGTCAGAGTGAGTGCGATCAAAGAAAGAAGAGATTGGCGAGTCAGCATGGTGGCTCCTTACCCAAGTATTTTATCGAAACTTTGGTCGTCGCACTAGCGACGATTTTCGCACGTCCTGGTGTCATTCTTTCAGGGGCTTTTTGGATTGTCTTTCGCCAGGACCCCATCATTTCGCTTCTAGCTGAAAAGTGAATGTGTCAGACTTTGACGGTCGATTTGGAAACAGTCTGGCGACGGAACGTCCAGAGGAGGCTTGTCTTGAATTTCTCGAAATCTATTTTTTCAAAAGTGGCAATGGTAACGGTGATGGGTCTATTGGGCGCCGGGTGTGCTCCATCGGCTCCGCAGCTGCAGAAGGTGATGGAAGAGCATCCCGAGATTTTGTATGCAGCGATGAAGAAGGATCCCGCAAAGTTCATCGACGTTGTGAACGAAGTGGCCGAGGCTGCGAAAGGTCAAAAGGAACAGCAGCAGTTTGAAGAGGGATTCAAGAATCCGCAAATTCCTGAGATCACTGACAACCGCACGATCGATGGAGCGAAGGATGCCCCCGTTACGGTTGTTGAGTACTCCGACTTTCAGTGCCCCTATTGCCAGCGCGGCCATGCGACCATGGGCGAGCTTCTTGCGGCTTATCCTGGAAAAGTGCGCGTGATTTTTAAGAACTATCCGATCGAGCGCATTCATCCACAGGCGATGAAAGTCTCGAAGCTGTATGAAGCGATCGGCATAAAGGATCGCGAGAAGGCTTCGAAGTTCAAACACGAGATTTTCGCGAACCAAGAGATTTTGAATCCAACGGACGCAGATCAGAAGTCTGCGAAATCGCGTGAAGCCATGATGGCGAAGTACAGCGCTCGCGTCGACGCTGAACTCGACAAGGTGATCAAGGGTCTTGGATTGAATCCGGGCGAAATTAAAAAGATCAGCGAGACCGAAGAAGTCGCGGCTTTGATCAAGAAAGACCAAGAAGAGGCGCAGAAGTTCGGCTTCTCTGGAACCCCCGGCTACCTCGTCAATGGCGTCGCTATCCGCGGTGCTTATCCGATCGACACCTTCAAGCAGGTCGTCGACCGCCACCTCGCCGCGAAGAAGTAGGCCCCTATCCAAAAGGTACATTGTACCTTTTGGCGGCACACCGCATCAAGCGGTAGGAAAGAGCAAGCGGGAGCCGTATGGCTCCCGTTTCTGTTTATGGGGGCTTGGAACGTGGACATTGCTGGGGGCGCCAGCTAAGACATTCCCCATGTCAAATTCGGAACAAACACAGTCCGCAGGTGCTTCGGTCTCGACTCCGGCACCAGATTTTAGAACTTCGCCGAAGCCATCGTGGCTCAAGGTGCGAGCACCAGGTGGCGAGAACTACGTTCGCATCAAAGACATGCTGAAGACGCTGAACTTGGCGACGGTCTGCCAAGAGGCGCGATGTCCCAACATGGGCGAGTGCTGGGGCGGCGGAACGGCGACGTTTATGCTCATGGGTGAAGTGTGCACACGAGGCTGTCGCTTTTGTGCAGTGAAGACTGGGAATCCGCGCGGAAAGATCGACAACGAAGAACCTGAAAAGGTGGGTTGGGCGATTTCAAAAATGGGTCTCGAGTATGTGGTTCTGACTTCGGTCGATCGCGATGACATGGCCGATCAGGGCTCGGAGCATTTTGCGCGTACCATCCGCACCATTCGCGCAGGCGATCCGAAGCTGATTGTTGAGGTTCTGACGCCTGACTTTAAAGGTGATCGCGAGTGCATCGAGCGAGTGACCCTAGCGAAACCACACGTTTTTGCACATAACATTGAAACGACTGAGAAACTCACTCGCGGCGTTCGCGATCCACGTGCAGGCTATCGGCAGTCGCTGCGCGTACTTGAAATGGTGAAAGAGATCGACTCGACTCGGTATACGAAGTCGTCGATTATGATGGGACTTGGCGAAGAGCGCGACGATGTTCTACAGGCGTTGCGCGATCTTCGTTCTGTTGGGTGCGATGTGGTGACATTTGGTCAGTATCTGCAGCCAACGAAGCGTCACTTGAAAGTTCAGAGCTTCGTGACTCCAGAGGAGTTTCAGGATTGGCAGAAGATTTCCGAGGATATGGGATTTCTCTATGTCGCGAGCGGGCCACTGGTGAGGAGTTCGTACCGTGCGGGCGAGTTCTTCATGAAGAGCATGATTGAGAAACAGAATTAGTTTTAACGAGATCGGGGGATCGAGATGGCAACTAAGAATGTACAGCTTCCAGAGTTGGGCGAAGGCGTAACAGAGGGTGAACTCGTTAAGTGGCTGGTGAAGGTCGGCGATACTGTAAAGCCCGATCAGCCGGTCGCAGAGATGATGACCGATAAGGCGACGGTTGAAGTGCCGTCTCCATTCGGTGGCGTGGTTAAAGAAATTCAGAAAAAAGAAGGCGATGTTGTTGAAGTGGGAATGACGATGCTCGTTCTCGATTCCGATGCGGCGGCGAGTGCTTCGGCTCCTGCTCCGCAGACTCCAAAGTCGGCACCGGCGCCAGCGGCGGCCGGACAGATGGACGTGTACCCTCCGGTGATGGATTCGCGTGTATTGGCGACACCGGCGACTCGTCGCATGGCTCGTGAAATGGGCGTTGATCTCAATCAGGTGCGTGGAACAGGCGTTGCGGGTCGTGTGACTCGCGATGACGTCATGGGATCGGGGGCTGGCGCGGTTTC
>JAEUWE010000413.1 GCA_016791465.1 Pseudobdellovibrionaceae bacterium | reverse complement strand
AACTATAAAAGACCAAAGGTAGAAGAGCGCCTCTTTTGATACACGTTCGTCCAAGACCATCTGGAAGCACCTTGATGGTGCCTTTTGTAACCTGAGCGGCGACATCTGGCATCAGAAGCGTGTAGGCGTAGAGAACGGGCGCGACTGGATTTTTACATGCGTCTGTCTGGTCGACAAGATAGCGAGTGGCATTCCCTGCCGCGACTGCTTTCTCCCATTCCTCTTTAGTTTGAACTTTAATTTTAAGTGCCATTCTCTGACCAAAGCCGAATGGAACATTTTGGGGAATAGCCGGCCTGATAAATCCCGGGGCGACATCTCCCGCAAGCTTTGTTTGAGGTTCTACGCCGATCGCTGCTGCGGTTACAGGCTCTTTTTTGACCAGCAGACGGTAGCCAATAAAGCCTCCGCTCAGAACTATGACGGCGGCGAGAATAAGATCGAGCGCTCTGCTTTTCATAATGAGAATCCTCCAGCGGTTACTCACTTTAAACGCAGACTTCGGTTGGAGGAAGTACTTGTTTGTCATTTTAAATGCGGATTAACTAGGTGTAAGGGGGGCTGAGGTTAATGGATTCCCTGCTCTCTCGTTCGTTTAAACTGGGATCAGTTACCGTTCGTAATCGGCTCGTCATGGGTGCTATGCACACAGGACTTGAACAGCGACCCGATGGGCTTGTGCGTCTCACTGAGTTCTATCGCCAAAGAGCCGAGGGTGAGATTGGTCTTATCTTCACCGGTGGTTACTCTCCGAGTCGAACTGGGATGACTCGGGGTGAAACTTCTTTTGATACTGTCGGTCATCAGAAACTGACGCAAACGGTCCATCGATTCGGCGCAAAGATCTGTCTTCAGATTTTACACGCCGGTCGTTATTCTGTGGATGCGAATGCGGTGTCGCCGTCCGCAATTCGAGCGCCGATTTCTCCAATTCGACCGCGAGCCTTGGCCGAAGATGAGATATTTGACCTCATTCGAGACTATGGAGTGCTGGCGGCACGCGCGATGGACGCTGGATATGACGGTGTCGAGATCAACGGTGCAGAGGGCTTCCTCATCAGCCAGTTTCTGGCTCCTCGGACAAATTCCAGGACTGATCAGTGGGGCGGATCTTTTGATAATCGGAGTCGCTTTGCCTCGCTCGTCACGCAAGAGGTTCGACGGAGAATTGGCGAATCGGGCCTCCTCTCGTTTCGTATTTCGCTGATCGACTTAGTTGAACAGGGATCGACTTGGTCCGAGACGCTACAGCTCGCGCGACAATTGGAAACTGATGGCGTCACGGCGTTTAACACTGCTATCGGATGGAATGAATCTCGCGTGCCGACCACTTCGGGAGCGGTCCCAAGAGGCGCATTTGCGGTGGTAGCGAAAAAGTTTAGAGCTTCAGTTCAGCGTCCGGTGATTTCCGGTGGGCGTATCAATACCCTGGAGTCGGCTGAATCTATGATCAGTTCGGAGTCATGTGATCTTGTTTCAATATCGCGTGCCGTACTTGCCGACCCTGCATTTGCAAAAAAGGCCATTCGACGAGAGGCGAAAGCGATCAACACGTGCATTGCATGTAATCAAACGTGTCTTGATCGGATATTTGCACGTTCCGCAGGCGAGCAAAAGACAATCTCTTGTCTGGTGAATCCGTGGGCCGCCAATGAAACGGAGCTTCCGCAAATCCAACCGACTTCTTGCCCACAAAAGCTTGCGGTTGTTGGTGCAGGGCCGGCGGGACTGGTCACCGCAGTGACGCTCGCCGAAGGCGGTCACAAGGTGACAATCTACGATTCGAACTCGAAGATTGGCGGTCAGTTTCTAATGGCGGAGCAGGTTCCTGGCAAAGAAGACTACCGTGAAACCTTGCGATACTTTTCAACTCGAATTCAAGATCTTAAAATAGAGCTTCATTTAAACTCACGGCCAACGGTCCAAATGTTAAGCGGCTATGAGCACGTATTTGTAGCGACGGGAACTCAGCCTAGAGTGCTGAGTTTGCCGGGATCAAACAAGAATGTGTTGTCCTACCACGATGTGTTTCATGATTCTGAGCGGGTTGGGAGGCGAGTTGCCATCGTTGGCGCCGGCGCGGTTGCATTCGACGTCGCCGCCTTTCTTTTGAAAAAAGAGAAACGCGAGCCAGATGAGATTCAAAATTTCTTTGATACGTGGAAGATCGATTTCCCTTCGGAACGCCCCAGTCGGATCAATGGAGCTGACGGCGAAAAATGGGCTCCTTGTCGGGAGATAGTGATGCTTCAGCGTCGTCCGGGGATCGTAGGCGGATTTTTGGGAAGAACGACCGGCTGGATTAAGAAAGATATTCTTGTGCGTCACGATGTGCGGTTTCTCTCTGATGTTGTGCCATTGTCTTTGGAAGCAAATGGTCTACACCTTCGTCAGGGGAATTCAGAACAAGTGATTGAAGTCGACACGGTCGTTGTCTGTATCGGCGCAGAACCGCGAATTGAACTTTCTGAAACATTGAAAGTGGCGGGAATTTCTCACACAGTAGTAGGGGGGGCGTCGCTGGCAACGTCTTCGGGGGATGCCGAGTTTGCGATTCAAAGTGGAGTTCAAGCAGCATTGAGATACCAGACGACAATGGAGCAACGATAATGCGAAATCGGGTCGCCATAACGGGTATCGGTACAATTTCAGGTCTGGGATTGAATTCGCAAGAGACGTGGTCTTCGGTTCTTTCCGGCCGTTCGGCAATTGCACCGATGTCAACGCTAAGACATGACCAAATCCGTTGCCGAAATGGAGTCGAAGTGAAGGGCTTCGATCCATCTCGACATTTCACACAGCTTGAGTGCCCCATGCTTTGGCGAAGTGCACAGTTGACGGTTGTGGCCGCACGAGAGGCCGTGGCCCAGTCAGGTCTTGCGTTTCGAGGCAGAGACCCATTTCAAACTGCGATTATTTTAGGATCACCGATTACGCTTGGTGCAGACGAGGAAGAGTTCTTTCGTCGATTTTACGAAGAGAAAAAAACGAGAGTTGATCCTCTGACGTTGATTCGGAACATGCGCAGTGCTCCCGTGAATATGATTGCCACAGAGCTTGGAGTGCATGGTCCGGGTTTTATGCTTGATAGCGCTTGTTCTGGGGCACTTCAGGCGATCGGCGAGGCCTTCGAGATGATTCGTCTGGGGCGTGTTGAGGCGGCAATTGCTGGGGGAGGAGACTCGTCAATAGGATTAACCCACTGGAAAGCGTGGGAACAGATCGGGGCGATGTCAGAAGACACGTGCCGTCCTTTCTGTCTTGAGCGAAGTGGTACGATTCTCGGTGAGGGGGCCGCCATTTTTGTTCTTGAATCAATGGCCGCAGCGGAGAAACGAAATGCGACGATTCTGGCGGAGGTGGTTGGTTTTGCAGCGACACGTGACGGTGCAGATTTGACGAAGCCGTCGCGAGTTCGTATCGAACAGACAATGCGGCAGGCTATTGTCGATGCAAACTGCTCTGTAGAGGCCATTGGCTATATTAATGCTCATGGCTCAGGTACGAAACTCAACGACGTTGTCGAAACACAGGCGATCAAGAGCGTTTTCGGAAAATGCGCTAGCAAGATACCGGTATCTGCGACAAAGGCGGCACATGGTCATCTTGAAAGCGCAACCGGAGCGCTTGAGCTTGCGATTGCTGTCCTGGCGATGCAAAACGGCATTTTGCCTCCGACATTGAATTTTCTGACGTCCGATCCGGAGTGTGATCTTGATTATGTGGCCAATCATCCCAGGCGGAATGAGTTTGAGTGCTTCATAAAAAACTCATTCGGCTTTGGTGGAACCAACGCAACTTTGGTAGTGAGGAGAAACCCGTGAAGTCAATGAACCGAGAAGATCTTGAAGGAAAAGTGATCGCTGCGTATGAAAAGGAGTTTGGTGCGTCAGCCATGGCGCTCGATACGGACTTCGCCAAGCTTGGATTTAACTCTTTGCAACGCGTTCGGTTGCTGTTTGTTCTAGAGGAAGCGCTTGACGTCGATTTGGCCGATCTCAATCTGCACGAGTGTCAGACGCTTCGTGAGGTTATTGATCGACTCGATCGATCCACTACATTGTGAAAGTGCCGTTAAACATCGGGTGGTTGTGTTCTGCTGAAGGTACGCTGCTCCAGACGTGAACTGGTAGAACAACGAGGCCCTGATCACCCGTTTCGAAATGATGGGGGCACATTCGCTCCAGCACGGCGACGGTGCCTGGCGTGAGTGGGTGGGCAAAGGATTTGTCTTTCATGCCGACGACGCTTTTTCCCTCACCACTCAGGACATAGACAGCTCTCGTTGTTGAGTGGATGTGGTGCACCTGTTCGCTTGAATAAGGCGGAATATGAAGCATCTGCAGCGTTGGATCGCCGGGCCGGTCTGGCGGGAAAATCTGTTTTGTCGAGCAGCCATTGACGTAAGGTAAGACGGTTCCATTGGTAATGGATGAAGTCTTATTCTCAGGGGCATAGCCTCGAATCAAAACAGCAAAGTGTTCACTGTTGATTTTCGCGGCGCCACGCACGAGCGCGGCTGACTTTTTGTCGGAATTGATCATATACACGCAATCGCCTCGATTGACTGAGATCGACTGCTTGCCGATATAGACTTCGTAGTAGTAGGAATCACTTTCAGAGCTGATAAAATGGTGATTCTCGTTCGGCAGAAAATAGTGTGCACCAAAAAGGTGCGGAATGTGGCCGCCCATTGCCCTGACCTCCTGAACTGATCGTCGCATTCTCATTATATGGGGCTCAATCCCCAGCGTCAGGTCTAAGTTGAGAGAATTCGCGACCTATGTCGGGTCTTCTTAAATACCGCGACTCGACTTGTTCCAGTATTTTTCAAGACTTGAGAAGTCGACTTTCCCAGTTGATGTCCTTGGAATGGCTTCAACGAAGCGCCAGAGAGTCGGTACTTTATATTCAGAGAGTCTGTGGGATAGAAATGATCTCAATTCAGCGGGTGTGAGTTTCTCATGACCAACAACAAGCGCGGCAACGAGCGGAACGTCATCATCTCGACTATCGTCTGCGCGGCTCTTCCCGAACACTACGACATCGGTAATATCCGGGTGTTCAAGAAGAACTGTTTCGACTTCTTCTGGCGCTACTTTTGTGCCGCCGCGATTAATGAGACGAGTGCTTCGACCGAGGAGGCGGATCATTCCGTCTTGAGTTTGCGTGGCGGCATCGGTTGTATTGAGCCAACCACTAGAAACGCCGCTCTGCTCGGATGTTTTCCCCAGATAGTGAGAAAAAAGACCGTCTGTATGGAGAAGTAGAGAGCGACCAAACTGAGCGTCTGAACTATCGTGCAGACGAAACTTTGTATTCCAATTTAGGCCGTCGCCAATCATCTGTTCATCTCCGTCTTGTACGAACGGATAGTCGGCCACCCAGCTTGCGCATTCGGTCAGTCCATAGACATTCCATATCGGAGCATCGGTCCAGCTTGAAATTTTGCGGAATAGTGACGGCCCTGTTCTCGCTGAAGCACATTGCGCTCTCTTGAGGGAGGAGTTTGGTCGTTCATTAAGGGAAATAATGAGCTTCCAAATTGCAGGCGTGCCGGACAT
>JAEUWE010000407.1 GCA_016791465.1 Pseudobdellovibrionaceae bacterium | reverse complement strand
CACATGATCTACACACTCGCCGGTCCTGGATCCGAGTGGACCACCGGCGCCATCGTCAGCGTCGATGGTGGCATAGGGCTCGTTTGATGAAAACCGCTTCAATCACTTTTTCGACGGCCCACCTCTACAATCAAAAAGCATGGTCGGACGAAAAAAACCTGCGCGAGTTCGGCGACTGCTTTACTCCCTACGGCCACGGCCATAACTACCGCCTCATGGTGACCTTCAAAGATCACACCGCTCCGGCTGTCGAACTTTTGAGAACGCTCGCTGCACCCTATGACCATAAGCACTTAAACTTCGATCACATCGCATTTGCTGCTGGTGTGCATATCCCAACCACCGAAAATATCGCACTCGATCTCTTTCAAAATGCTCTGAAGCTCAGCCCCGATATCACGGGTCTCAGACTCTACGAACTCGATAATCTCTGGGCTGAGTGCGGCAGAAGCCTCCCCTCACTCATCGATCAGGCACTGCCACTCCAGGTGCGAACCGCTGTCCGCCTCCCTTGGCCTGAGCTCTATCAGGCCGACGCCATTTCGCGCGAAGCACTTTCGGCGGATAGCTTCAAACACGCTTCGGAGTTCACGCACTGGTCAGAGTTTTTAACCGACTGGAACACACGCTTTGCACCCAAGCTTGGCCCCTTGGCGTTGGAGTCACGTGCGGGCGAGTATTACTTTATCGCTCCTTAGCAGTGGACCGTGTCGTTTGCGCGAGCTGTCAGCGATTTTAAAATTGATTGCATTGTTCAACTATGAGCTACTTTACGCGAATCAGTTTATCGATTCGATTGAGGCGATGCCATTCCGTCTCTTTTTCGAGGACTATTTCTCGAGCCACTAGTTGTCTGCCTTTTTGAACAAGCACAAATGAAATCTCTTGAGCAGGACAACTTGGTGGATCGGTCTTTCCCTCCTGGATACAGAACGAGTCACCTCTAAGCGCCCGTTTGTCGTCGATAGGGAGACCTGGCTCGAGAGTCGTTAGCGATCTCAAAAAATAGACGGAGTTCGAAGTTTGAACAAGATATCCGACATCCCGAACTCGCTCGCTAGCCGCGGAGCAAATCGAACACAAACTAAAAAGGAAGCTCACCAAAATAGCGACTCTCATTTTGTGACCTTTCTCAATTTACTTCGCTCCGTACGGGCTTCGGGAGCTACGTCGACGTATCCGCGAGCGTCTCGACTTCCAAGTTTATCAAGCCTTTTTAAATTTTCAAATTCATCATCCGGAGCACGAAGAATAAAGTCCTCGACGCATTCCTTGTCCATTTTGACATTCGCGAGAGTTTTTTGAAATCCGACCCATTCGGCGCCACTGTAGAAATCTGTCCCACAGGATGTCGAAGCTTCATCGAGAATTGGTTTTGGACTCCAGTATCGCTCAAATGCCATAGGGAGCTTGGCACTATTTGTATCAGTTTTGTAAATGCAGCCAAAGCTCTCGCCGGTCGCGCAGTTGTTCATAAGACGACCGTCCGCAACTTTCGCCGGCACAGGAACGCCGATACCAAGAAGCAGCGTAGAAAGATTCCTGAGTGGGATCCATTTCTCAGGGTAACAAGGGCTCTTCTCAAAATCTCCATTGATGCATGCCGTTCGAATATCCTTAAGCTGCTGTTTCACTTTTGCGACGATCCAGTCCGATGTCGTCCGTCCTGCTTCGACATCGACAATCAGTTTTTCAATTGCACCCCATCGCACTCTTGGCAGACCTGATCGTCGCAAGTTATGAAGGTCGTTCTTGATCGAGTCCATAAAACGATCTCGAATGACACCTGATTTACTCGAGTCGGCCACCGCCGTGTCGAGACTAGTTAAAAGATAACGAAATGGTGCTTTCGGGTCGTCCAAAAAAGGCTCTCGCTCCGATTTCCAGTCCGCCAAACGTCGCTTGTAGTCAGCTTCCTTTTCCGCACGAGCCTTTGCAGAAGAGGCGACATCCGCCTCACATCTTTCAAAATCTTCTTTCGATTTCTGCAGACGTCCCTTCTCAGGTTCATTCGGATCCGGCGCGTTCTGTGCGTACTTAACACGTCTTTCCAGTTCTTTAGCTTCATGTTCTAGGTGAAAAGCTAGAGCATGAGTCGTTTCGTTCGCCTCTAGCGTCTGGCGCGATCTTGAGGTCTGCAGACGACCAGGTTTCCCCTCTTCACACCAGCCAATCACGGATTCAAACGAAGGACTACGGCCAACCATGCCAATCGAGGTCGGCTCATCTCGAAGACGCTCAGCCACCTTGCGGTTTGCCCATCCTCGAGCAGTATTCAGAGACAAGAGACCATGTTTCTCTTCTATCGCCTCTCCGACGCTCGTGAAACGATAGTCACCGCTAATCGCAGTGTAGTATCTTTGAAGACCATTCACCGACCCAAGATCAGCCTTTCGCGTCGTGATTCCTTCTTGTTGCTCCTCCAATGTTTCGCCAAGATCGAGGGCTACGGTATTGTGAGGCGAGTTAGCGAAAACAATCGTATTCGGAGTCTTCCGTAATTTTTGAGCGATGGCACCACTGAAGCAGTTTAGCAAATTGATAGTGGTGATGCCGTCTGGATTGGACCTTCGAAACTGTGACAACGCCTCCTCGACCTCGCGATGAGTAACCGGTCGCTGCGGCTGAGGAGCAATACCCGTCCACT
>JAEUWE010000366.1 GCA_016791465.1 Pseudobdellovibrionaceae bacterium | reverse complement strand
GTACAAACGGAAGATACCGACGACGACCACCATCGCCGTCCTCCGCATCGGCCTCTTCCTCTAAGGACTCGAGGCGCTTGAGATCCGTCAGCTCGATAACCGCGGGAACTGTTGAGTCGCTTTGCCCAGTTGTTGTGAGCGCCTTGGTGTTCTGCTGTTCCATCGGTTCAACAAAAACCGGGACCGTTTTAGCGCCAATATCACCGTCCCCATCATCTGTTTTCTGGGGAGATGGCGGAGGAGACGGCGGCGCGGCCTGTGTCGCCGCTTTCTTTTTCGAGGATGCCTTCGCCGAACGGCCTTCCATCGCCAACGCATCAAGAAGACGATCGTAAAATTCCGGAGCGCCAGAAATGGCGATCCAGCGGCCACCGGGATAAAGCGCGACCTCTTCACCGCCAACAAAGTAGCCGCGATCGATCTGAACAAGAACCTGCTCGGTGGTAAACGGGCCGTAGATCTTGCCGTCCCCATCGCGCACAATCCAATTTTTCTGCTGCTTCTCTGTCGGCATCTGGTGGTTCCAAATCAGGTCCATGGGCCGGTTCCAGTTTAAATTTGGAACCAGCCATTCTGAACATTCTAGAGGACATTTGGCCAAGAGGCATTGCGACACACGTCTAGGTTTGAACTGGCGACGGACGATCTTGTCGCGACCTCTCGACACCCGTTGGCATATCCGTTGCTGATACGGTTTTTTACCGTTTGTCCGAATCTCGGAAGTCGCCATCCCCTCTGGTACTTCTTGGATTCAGGCAAAAGGGTAAATGACCGGGATCGCTGGGCGGACTTAAGACGATGCTTCGAGATTTAAACAGTCTGAGAATCAACAATAAGTGGCTCGCACCTGTGCTCATTACCCTCTACGTTATCGCGGTTCTCATGTTCTCCGGTCTTTCAAAAGCCGGAAACACGGGCTCGATAACAGCGGTCGATGGGAAGAACTCGGGAATTATCCCGGCCTCTCATCGCTGAATTTTAAACAGGATCAACTCCACCCCTCCGGAGTTGAACTTTTGAACCCTGACTCTGGCCCCTCCTGAGTCAGGGTTTTTTTATTCCGCCGCTGGTTCGGCAGACTCTGAGTCGCTAAAGCGCTCAATCGCAGCTCCCAAAGACTGAAGCTTGGTTTCGAGATGCTCATACCCGCGATCAAGATGATAGATCCGCGAGACCACCGTTTCACCACGTGCGGCCAATCCCGCCAGCACAAGGCTCGCGCTCGCGCGAAGGTCCGTCGCCATAACAGGCGCTCCCTCAAGCCCACCGGGTTTTCCACGCACAACCGCGACCCGGCTCTTTGGAGTAATGTCGGCACCCAGACGGTGCAGCTCGGTGACATGCATAAAACGATTCTCAAAAACCGTCTCAGTGATCACGCTGACGCCTTCACTGACGCACATCAGAGCCATAAACTGCGCCTGAAGATCTGTTGGAAACCCCGGATGCGGTGCCGTTGTTACATCCACACACTTCGAGCCACCCGTTGAGCGAATGCGCATCGATGTCGGCGCGGTTTCGATCTGAAATCCAGCTTCACGCAGCTTAAAAATGAGCGCCTCGAGATGCTCAGGCACACAGTCCTGAACTGTGACATCTCCGCCCGCAATTGCGGCCGCAATCAAAAGCGTCCCCGCCTCAATGCGATCAGGAATCACCGTGTGTTCAGCCGGCGTGAGCTTCTCAACGCCTTCGATACGGATAATGCTCGTGCCCGCACCTTCGATCTTTGCGCCCATTTTTTTCAGGTAGTTCGCAAGATCAACGATCTCTGGCTCTTTTGCCGCGTTCTCAATGACGGTTACGCCCTCAGCAAGTGTTGCCGCCATCATGATGTTTTCAGTCCCGCCGACCGTCGCAAACTCAAAAAGAATATTCGTTCCCTTGAGGCGCTTCGAAGGCGTCGGCACCGACGCGTGGACATAACCACTGCGCAAATCGATCTCGGCACCCATGGCCTTCATGCCTTCGAGATGCAAATTGATCGGACGACTTCCGATCGCACAGCCACCGGGCAGACTCACCTGCGCTTGACCATATTTTGCCAGAAGCGGCCCTAGGCAGAGAATGCTCGCCCGCATTTTCCGAACAAGGTCGTAGTGCGCTTCAAAACTGTCCGGCGCCTTGACGTCGACGATGATCGTCTTGCCCTTGCGCTGCACTTTGCAATTTAAAGATCCAAGAAGTTCAGCTGAACTCTCGACATCTTTTAATTCCGGAACATTGTGAAACGTGTGTCGGCCCTCAGCGAGCAAGCTCGCAAAAAGGAGCTTCAGTGCGCTATTTTTTGCGCCACTGGTTTTTACCGATCCTTTGAGCGATCGCCCACCGTGAATTCGCATTCTATCCATGAGCGCCCCCTTTTTACTGTGGCCGAGCCACTATCATTCTCTCCCGATCAGAGAGATCTCGTGCAAGCTTCACATTAGAAAAACCGACCTCTTTGAAGGTCGAGATCGAGGCCTCGCCCTGGCCGTCGCCGATCTCAAACAGCACCAAGCCCCCGGGCGCAACGAGCGCCTTCGCTGTCTTCGCCCAGCGCACGATCTCCAAAATCCCGCCATCTCCAGGTCCGCCAGCAAAAAGTGCCGACGACGGCTCAAACGCCTTCACCGCGGGCTCGACCTTTGGGTCAGTCGGGTCAATATACGGAGGGTTCGCAACCACGACATCAAACGCCGATTGCTCAAGCTGAATTTCTCCAGCATCGCCAACATGAAAGGCACAGCGATCGATGACGCCCAAACGTTCTGCATTCTCGCGTGCAATCGCCATCGCGTCTTCCGAAAGATCCACAAGGTCCAAACTTACGTTCTCGCGACCCGCGTCGGCCCACTCGCGCAAAATCGAAAGACCGATACAGCCCGAGCCACAGCCCAAATCCACGATCCGCCGGCCCTCGTGCGCAACAGCCGCATCGACCAACATCTCGGTTTCAGGTCGCGGAATCAAAACCGCGGGGCCAACTTTGAAGGTATGATTGTAAAATCCTTTTTCACCAAGAATGTAGGCCACCGGCTCACCCTTCGTGCGGCGGCGAACGAGCTCACGGCATTTTTCAAGTTCATCTTCGGTGAGTGGATAGTCGAACTTTAAAAACACCTGCAGTCGCTCCCAGCCAAGGGCCGATGCGATCAAAAGCTCCGAGTCCAATCGTGCAGAGCCGATGCCCTTCTCGGTAAAGAAGTCCGTCGTCTTTCGCACGATGTCTCGAACGGTTGGCATTTTTAATCCTGCTTGGACTGAGCCTGTAGGAGTTCCGCCTGGTGGTAGGTGATGAGCGGCTCAATCAGATTATCCATCTCGCCCTTCATCACGCCATCAAGTGAATGAATCGTGAGGCCAATGCGATGATCTGTCACGCGCGACTGCGGAAAATTGTAAGTGCGGATCCGCTCACTGCGATCGCCAGTTCCAATTTGCGCCAGGCGCGCCTCACTCGCAGTTTTTACCGCTTTCTCATCCTCGACAGCCTTGATTCGCGAGTACAGGATCTTCATCGCCTTCGCTTTGTTCTTGAGCTGCGATCGTTCATCCTGACAGGTGACAATCGTCCCTGTCGGCAGATGCGTGATCCGCACTGCCGAGTCCGTCGTATTAACAGACTGTCCACCAGCGCCACTGGAGCGATACACATCAATTTTCAAATCGTTCGGATTGATCTTCACATCAATCTCTTCGGCCTCTGGCAAAACCGCAACGGTCACGGTCGAGGTGTGAACTCGGCCCTGCGTCTCCGTCTTCGGAACACGCTGCACACGATGCACTCCGCTCTCGTGCTTGAGTTTCGAGAAGACCTTGTCGCCCTCAATCGACGCGATGACCTCTTTCGCGCCGCCGACATTGCCCTCAACCCGGCTCATGATATCGACCTTCCAGCCATTCTGCGCAGCATAGAGTGCATAGGCGCGGAACAACTCATCAGTGAAAAGCGCCGCCTCGTCACCGCCTGCCGCGGGACGAACTTCGAGAATAACGTTCTTATCGTCGTTCGGATCCTTCGGAAGAAGAGCAATCTTGAGTTCGGCCTCGACTGTCGCAAGCTCCGCCTCGAGCTCTGAAAGCTCCTGCTTCGCCATCTCGCGAAGACTTTCGTCGTTTTCAGAGAGCAGCATCTCTTTCGTCCCGTCGCGGTCGGCGCGAAGCTTTCTAAACCGGCGATAAAGAGTCACCACCGGCGTCAGATCCGCGGACTCCTTCATGAGAGAACGATAGCGCGTCTGATCTGACGCAACAGATGGATTTTGCAGGTCATGTTGAACCTGCTCGTATCGATTCTCTACAGCCACTAGACGATCAAACATGAGCGCTCCAAAAACGAAAAAGGCCCAAGCGCAATGCTGGGGCCTTCTCAACTCGCTGTCTTCAGAAAACTACTTCGTTGATGTGTTTCCAGCGTATTTACGACGGAAGCGGTCAACGCGCCCCTCGGTATCAACAAGCTTTTGCTTACCAGTAAAGAACGGGTGGCACTGCGAGCAGATATCAACGCGAACTTCTTTTTGAGTCGAACCTGTTTTCCAAGTTGCGCCACAAACACAGGTGATTGTTGCTTCGGGGTGATATTGCGGGTGGATGCTGTCTTTCATTTTCGTTCCTTACTTTTTATTCAGGGTCGAATCACCAGCGGGAGTCGATCGTTCGACCCTAACTCTGGCGCCGCGCCCTTCGTTTGAAGATCCTTGGAAATACACGGTTTTTAGGCCACTTGTCCACGGTCTTTGTCATTAATTGAGCACCTCTCTGAGGAGCCCCGGAAAGAGCCCGCTCAGATCGGATATATTCGTTCTGCCGCCCCAGGGTACTTTCCGAACTTAGTTCGAAAAATGGGGAGTGTGAAAAACGGCGCCCGGAAGCTCATGCCCCCAGGCGGCTATCGGACCACTAAGAGCCCGACATGTTCTTGAGGAACTCCTCGTTGGTCTTTGTTTTTTGGAGCTTGTCCAAAAGGAAGTCCATCGAATCGAGAACGTTCATGTCCGAAAGAACCTTGCGCAGGATCCAGAGGCGGCTCATGTCGTTTTTCTCAATCAAAAGGTCCTCTTTACGAGTGCCCGACTTGTTGATGTCCATACATGGGAAGATCCGCTTTTCCATGAGTTTGCGATCGAGGTGGATCTCGGAGTTACCCGTACCTTTGAATTCCTCGAAAATAACCTCGTCCATGCGCGAACCGGTATCGATCAGAGCCGTCGCGATAATCGTGAGCGAACCGCCCTCTTCGATGTTGCGGGCTGCTCCAAAGAACCGCTTTGGCTTGTGAAGCGCGTTCGAGTCGACACCGCCCGACAGGATTTTTCCTGATGGCGGAACAACCGTGTTGTAGGCGCGAGCAAGGCGCGTGATCGAGTCGAGCAG
>JAEUWE010000309.1 GCA_016791465.1 Pseudobdellovibrionaceae bacterium | reverse complement strand
ACTTTCGAACGAAGCCAATCAGCTCAATCCGATTCCAAATTCGTCTCCTCCGATCAATGCGAACTTGCAATATGGCGCAGCTCCAAAGTACCTCGGCGTCGCCAGCTGGCAGTATTCGGCATATTATGGAAAGCTTTCGTTCACCAAAGACTACGTCATGAATCTCCATCTCTATGGGCTCTTGGGCGTGGGAATGTATGGCATCGGTGACTCTTCAAATCCATTGGTGTCGGTTGGCTTGGGACAAAAGTTCTACTTCACGCCGGCGTGGGCGTTCCGCTTTGATTTGCGGGCTTTGGTCTATCAGGGGCCTGATGTGACGTCGATTCGTCTCGACAATAAAACCAGCGTCCAGCCGGCGAGCAGCTTTGATCAAAAACTCTTCATCGAGGGTCTTCTCAATGTTGGCGTCAGCTACATGCTGCCGTCGTTTTGATGAATTCTTGAAAAGGTAAACAGCATGTTGAAACAGCCTTGTAGAGAAAACAGACTTTTTTTGGTGACGCTGCTCTTTGTTGCGATGAGTGGCTCACTTTCTTTTGCGCAATCTGCGGGCGAGGGCGGCGAAGCTTCGGGACTGTCAAAGGTTCCGGGCGAGATGGATGGAATCGAAGAGATCTTTGCCGTCGACAGTAAAGGGGATCCGGTGCCTGAGAAGGGACCTGTGATCGACGATGGCGAGGCCCGCAAGGTCGAGACTGAAAAGGCAAAGTCAGCAGAGGGAGAGTTTAAGGGCGTTTCGGACCTCGCGAATCTTGCTCCTTTCAAAGATGTGGCGATTCTTGAAAAGCGGTATTTGCCGAAAACGAAGCGATTTGAATTGTTTGGTGGATTGGGTGGAATTCTGAACGACAAATTTTTTGTCGGGTTGGGCGCGACGGGGCGCCTGAACTACTCGTTCAATGAACGCTATGCGATTGAGCTGATTGGAATGGCTATCGCGACTGGTGAAAAGTCAGTGACTCGCGATCTTCGTGAGAAGCGCGGAGTTTTGACGACGAACTTTGTCTCTCCCCAGAGCTACTATGGCGCGGACTTTAAGTGGACGCCGCTTTATGGAAAAATGACGTTCCTCAATCGAAAGATCACGCCATTTGATCTGTACTTCTCTGGCGGTGGAGGAATTACCAATACGAATCAAGGTGGATCAGAACCAACAGTTCACTTGGGGACAGGGCAGTTGTTTGCGCTGTCGAAGTCAGCGGCGGTTCGGTGGGATTTTTCTTGGAATTTCTATAATGCAAAATCAGGAGTGGCGGGAGCGCAGCAGAATGCGACCTATAACAACTTGTTTTTGACAGTGGGCGCGAGCTTCTTCTTTCCGGAGGCAACTTACCGATGAACTCCAAAAAAACAGCCACGTGTGCAGCATTACTCTTGGTGGGGACGATGGCTCAATCGGCGGTGTCCCCCGTCTTGCCGGTCGGTGTTGATGCGGTACAAGAAGTCGGCACCGCGCAGGATATCGGTGAGCGCCAGTCGCTGCTGATTGAGATGGACCGATTGGCGGAACTTACTCCAGCGCCAGCAGATGGTGCGATGGTTGCTGAGACTGGGCAATTGAGCGAAGAGTTTGATGGTCTTGTCGCCCAAGCCTCTTCGACTCGAAAAAGGCGTGTGGTGAAGAAGGCGACGTCGGGATCGACGAATGCTCCTTTAAAAGCTGCGCCCGGTACGGCGGCGAGATCGGCAGATCCTCGAGTCTCGGCAATTAAGCGTGAAGAGGATCGCGCTCGTCAGGCTGTTCGTCGCGGTGACTACCCGGAAGCGGCAAAACTCTTTTTTAATCTTCTCGACAAAGAGACGAATCCGGCTCGTGTTCTCCAAATTCGATTTATTCTTGGCCGCACCCTGCAAGAGATGGGACTGCATCAGGTTTCAGCATTCCCGTACTACGAAATTGTGCGAACGGAAGTGAAAAGGAATCCTAAGAACAAGTATGTCCGTCAGTCGCTCGAGCGCTTGACGGTGGCGGCCGACGCCTTGGATAGCGATATTCTTTTGAACTATGCCGTTCGATTGATCGATGAAGAGGACTTTCCGGCGGGCAATCGGGATATGTTGTTCTATCGCCGAGGCGAAGTCCGCTTCCGCGAGGGCAATTATATTGAGGCCGCCAAAGAGTTTAATCGAGTGCGCGGCAATTCAGTCTTTCACGATCGGGCACGGTATCGTCTCGGACTTTCATTGGTTGAGGCTGGACAGTTGGAGAAGGCTGAGCAGGTTTTTGTCGCCACGGCCGAGGCCAAGTCGACGACTGACGTGACGAATCGAGCACGGGTCAACGCGATGTTGGGACGGGCGCGCACACTCTATCAGAGAAAACTCTTCGCCGAGGCGATTGATGCTTATCGTGAGATTCCTCGGGATACGGAACAGTGGCACGACGCGCTGTTTGAGGTGAGCTGGGCTTATCTGCAAGATGGTCGGTTTCGTTCGGCGCTCTCTAACTTTCATTCCCTCCATTCTCCGTTTTACGAAGAGTTTTATCAGCCGGAGTCGTTGCTGTTGCGAGCGATTGTCTATCACTACATCTGCCGATACGACGAGATGGAAAAAACGCTCGGCATTTTTGAGCGGATCTATGGTCCCGTGCAAAAAGATCTGCGCAATGTCTTGGGTGGAAACATGAGCCCCATTGCTCTTTATCGTGAGATTCGCAAAGTCGATGAGAACTTTGATTTGCTCAAAAAGGCGGGCAAGCGTCAGCTGGCGATACCGTTCCTGGTTGCGCGTCAGGTTCTGCGTGAGGGCGATGTGCGCCGGTCGCTTTCTTATATCCGCGCACTTGAACGCGAGAAAAAGAAGATTGAGCAAGCACCTGCGACGTGGCGGGATGCGCGAGTCGGCCGGTATGCGAAGCGTGTGGTGGAGCGACGGATGGAGGCGACCCAGCTGGCGGTTGGTCGGTTGATTCTTCGGCATTTGACACGCCTTCAGGAAGAGCTTGCCGGGCATATGGAGCAGGCGGGCCTGGTTCGCATCGATATGATTTCTGGAAAAAAGGAAGCCGTTAAGAAAGAAATCGCCGGAAAAGGCATTGTTCGAGAGAGCGTCGATCAGGAACAGGATCGTAGCTACTATGTGCAGAATGGCTACGATTACTGGCCCTTTACGGGCGAGTACTGGCTCGATGAAATTGGAAACTATCACTATGTCGGTGTAAAGGCGTGTGAGTGATGAAACAATCACGATTATTGACGATGCTTATTCTTGCGGGAACGGTTGCGGCACAGGCTGCGGAGCCGTTGGCGACCGATCTTACAGCATCAGCATTTGAGAATAGAGAAAACGCCGCGGCAAAAAAGAAGGCAAAGGCAAAGAGCGCTTCGAAGGCAAAGTTGAAAGTTGCGGCGCCCACGAGTGAAACTCCAAGTGGAATACCAAAACAGAAGAGCGGCTCCATCGGTGCGATGTTGAAGCGCTCAGCGCTTCCGCAGTCAAAGGCGTTGCAGACGCCAGCGGCACAGCCTCGAAGTCTTGGCGCGGTGAAGCCGCCGCGTTCAAATGATTTCTATGACTCGGGAGCCAAAGAGGCGGAGTATGAGAAGCTTCTCGATCGCGAAATTCGGGCACTCTATAAGTTGTCACAGCAGACAAAGAAAAGTCCGAATAGAGGCGAGATCTGGCTACGTCTGGCTGAGCGCTATGTTGAAAAAGCCCGCCTCGTGGAATTTCGTGCGCAGGCAAACTACGATAAGAATATTAAGGACTTTCTGGACAAGAAAACTCGAGTAAAACCGAAACTCGACGTTTCGATCACTCGCGAGTATCACCGTAAAGCCATTCAGCTTTATGAGTGGTTTTCAAAAGATTTTCCGAACGACAGTAAGATCGATCAGGCATTGTTTTTTCTCGGCTACAACCATTTCGAGCTTGGCAATACCAAGCAGGGCGAGGACTACTACAACCAGCTCGTGAATCGATATCCGGACTCAGTCTATGTTACTGAGTCACACTTCGCGCTCGGTGAGTTCTATTTTGAGAATGAAGTTTGGAAGCAGGCGTTAACAAACTACGCTCGCGTGATTCAGGCCAAACGAGCCCGGTTGGCGGCATTTGCATACTACAAAGCTGCGTGGTGTTTATTCCGATTGAATCGGACTCAAGATTCTCTGAAGTATTTAGAGCGAGTGGTTCGGATGAGTCGCGCTTCTGAGAAGGGTTCGGAAGTCGCGGGTCGACGCGCAATCAATAAAATCCGTCTCGCAGTTGAGGCGCTGAAGGACTACGTCCCATTTTACGCCGAGGTCGGTGATCTTTCGCATGCGTACCAGGACTTTTTAAGGGTTTCTGGGGATGAGCGCGCAGCATTGCAGATGCTTGAACGACTTGCCTATATCACAGCTGATCAGGGCAATCGTGTCGTTGCCAGTGGACTGTTTCGCGAGTTGATTAATATGAATCCGACGGGTGAGCGAGCGGCCGAGTATCAGTACCAGGTTGTGTTGGCATATGCGACTTCGGATCAGAAGGAGTTTCGAAAACAGCTCGAGCTTTGGCTTGAGAACTTCGGTCCGCAGTCTTTGTGGTCACAAGAGAATGGTAAGAATCGGAAGCTTGTTGATGATGTCGCGCGACTTCAGGAGTCGACACTTCGAAACCATGTGCTGCAGTTGCATCAAACGGCGCAGAACTCGCGCGCTCGCTATTCTCAAGATACGGCACATGCGGCCTATCAGCTTTACGTGAAGCATTTCCCTGAGTCCGAGCAAGTCGCCGAGATGCAGTTCTTCCATGCGGAGCTCCTGTTTGACATGGCTCAGTACGAAGAGGCAGCAAGGCTGTACCTCTTCTCGGCTGATCGAGATCCAAAGGGGACCTACCGCGAGAAGGCGCTTCTCAATGCTGTCCTGGCTTTGGAGAAGGAGCTGCCGTCGGCGCAGGTGGTTGAGGATCGTCGCGGTAAGAGCATGGAGCCAATTCCGTTTGATCCGCCCGTTGAACGTTTTGAACGAGCGGCGGCCAAGTATATCTCGGCCTTTCCCAAAGGTGAGAAAGTTGAAGATATTGAGCGTCGATTGGGTGTGATCTACTATTCGTACAATCATTTCGACAAAGCGATTCCCGTTTTTGAGAAAACGCTCTTTGCAAATCCAAAATCTGAGAATGGGGAGATCGCCGGCAATCTAATTTTGGACATCTATAAGCTGAAAAATGACATGATCGGCTTGTCCGACAAAGGCCAACAGTTTCTTGCTAATCCAGCGATCGCGAACTCCAAGTTTGGTTCTCAGATTCGTGGGTTAATGGAAAAGGCGAATTATGCCAAAGCGGAAAAGCTTGCCGAAACGGGTGATCATGCTCGCGCCGCCAAAGAGTTCGAGACGTTCAGCGGTGTAACGAAGAGCGCCGACCTGCAGTTGGCGGCACGTTACAAAGCGGCGCAAAGCTTCGAAAAGGCGGGCGAGATGTCGTCGGCGGCGCGCAACTATCAGTTCGTTCTGGCGGCCGGAGCGAAAGATGCAAGAACGCAGACGCTTCAGAACGACGCGCGA
>JAEUWE010000279.1 GCA_016791465.1 Pseudobdellovibrionaceae bacterium | reverse complement strand
TACTATCTGATCAATGCGATTATCCCGCATCTTGAAAAAGAGAAGCACTTCACGATGGAAGAGAAGTCTCGCACCGTCGCGTTGACGGAAGACGGCAACCACCGCGTCGAGGAGCTCCTCAAGATTGAGAATCTCTATGATCCACAGCACATCGATCTTTTGCACCATGTTTACCAGGGATTAAAGGCTCATTACCTGTATCACAAAGATGTCGATTACATGGTGAAGGACGACGAGGTGATCATCGTCGACGAGTTCACCGGTCGATTGATGGAAGGACGTCGCTGGAGCGACGGTCTGCACCAGGCAGTTGAAGCAAAAGAAAAAGTGAAAGTGAAGAACGAGAACCAAACGCTTGCGACGATTACTTTCCAGAACTACTTCCGCATGTATAAGAAGCTCTCCGGTATGACCGGGACGGCCGAAACGGAAGCGGTCGAGATGAAAAAAATCTACAATCTCGACGTCTCTGTTATTCCAACCAACAAGCCGATCCGTCGTCGCGACCAAGAGGACGTGGTTTATAAGAACGGAAATGGCAAATTCAACTCGATCGTCAAAGACATCGCCGAGCGCCAGAAGCGTGGGCAGCCGATTCTCGTTGGTACAGTTTCGATTGAAAAGTCAGAACTGCTTTCGCGCTATCTCCAGCGCGATGGTGTTCCCCACAAGGTATTAAACGCCAAACACCACGAGAAAGAGGCTGAGATTGTCGCTCAAGCAGGTCGCAAAGGTGCGGTGACAATTGCGACCAACATGGCTGGTCGCGGTACTGACATTGTGCTCGGTGGCAACCCCGAGTTTATGGCAAGACAGATCAACGCGGACATCACGTCGGATGAGTACAAGCAGGCGATCGAGCGCTTCAAAGATCAGTGCGAGAAAGAAAAAGAAGAAGTGATCGCGGCTGGCGGTCTCTACATTATCGGTACCGAGCGCCATGAATCGCGCCGTATTGATAACCAGCTCCGTGGTCGTTCGGGTCGTCAGGGAGATCCGGGCGAGTCGCGTTTTTATCTTGGTCTCGATGACGATTTGATGCGCAAGTTTAACGGCGAGCGTGTCAGTCGCATTATGGATCGTCTCAATATTCCGGAAGACGAACCGATCACTGCGCGCATGGTTTCGCGTTCAATCGAAGGGGCTCAGCGCAAAGTCGAAGGTCATAACTTCGATATTCGTAAGCACTTGCTCGACTACGACGACGTCATGAATAAACAGCGGACTGCGATCTATGGCTTGCGCCGCGAGGTTTTACAAGGTGAGCGCCTTGACGAAATTGTCCGTGAAATGCTCGGCGACACAGTTTCGGCAATGCTCGATGCACACGTCGAAGAGCGATCGCGCAAAGAAGCTTGGAATCTTGAAGGGCTCCAGGTTGCGCTTCGTCAGCAGTTTGGAATCGATGTTTCTCTTGTTGAGTCCGGCGGCGAAACGACGGTCGAGGCGATTACGACACGTGTTCGTGACGCCATCAAAGCAGCTCTCGAGTTCCAGAAGAGTCATCTCGGCCCGTACTTCCCACAGATTGAGAAGATGATTCTCCTGCAGGAGATCGACCAACATTGGAAAGAGCATTTACAGCGCATGGATCAAATGCGTGAGTGGATTGGTTTGCGCGGCTACGCTCAGAAAGATCCATTGATCGAGTATAAACAAGAAGCGTTCCGTATGTTTGAAGAGATGAACGGTCTTGTTCGCAGTGCTTCGCTTGAGAAGATTTTCAAGATTCAGCTTGTTCTCAATCAAGACGCGACGGCGGGCGAGAACGCCCAGCAAGAACTTGATGGCGGACCGGCACCAGGTGGCCGAGCAAAACCGCCACTCATTGAAGATGCTGAGGATCAGCTTGAGCCTCTAAAGCCAAAGGCGCCGCAGAAGACGCGACTGACATTTGGACCGCCGTCGGATGATGACGATGGCGGCTCAGGAGGTTCGCGCTCGCAGCGCCGTCGGATGGAACGAGATAAGCGTCGCCGCTAATTGAGGGAGGGGTAGTGTCTACACCTCAGTGTCCAAACTGTTCGACAGCGCTCAAAGATGACTATGGCATGATCACGTGTCCTAGCTGTGGTGCTATCGTCTTTGTCGACATGGAGGGGATGGCGCACGTGGCTTCGAAAGAACCGGAAGCGCCAATAGTGAATGCGGCACCTGAAGCCCCTGTCGCGGCCGAACCTCCGTCTTGGGCAAGCCCAGAACCATTTGCGGAGCCCGCGGCAGAGTTGGCGCATGAGTCTTCTGTATCCCAAGAGAGCGAAGTGGAAGCGGCGCGACCGACGGAGTCGGCTCTCGATATGGATGGCTTTCTTGGCTATCAAGATTCTATTCCGCCTGTGGACTCGGCTCAAATTGATACAAATGATCCATTGGGCCTGTCGGCCTACGCTAACAGCGAAATGAGCGGTGCTGCCGACGGGCCTTTCGTCGTGACGGTCATCGTTTCTGGAATTGACGCAAAAGATCTTCGCGACGACATCCGACAAGTTCTACAGGACCCGCGTTTTGGCTGGGACGCCATGGCCTTAATTGCGGGTATTAAGAACGGCGAACTTCGTCTTGAGCGCATTGCGCCCGTAAAGGCGACGATCGTCGTCAACCGAATCAAGCACCTTTCGGTGTCGATTCGCTGGGAGCAGAATGCGATTACGGATCTTGATTCCGACCAGAATCCGAACCTTTGAGCTTTTGGCTCTGAGTTTTGCACTCATGGCTGCATCACCCGTTTTTGCGAGTGGCGGCGGCGGCGAAAAAAAGCCAGCCGAAGCGGCCAAAGAAGATAAGAATGCCCCTAAGGCCTGTCGGTATAGCGAGCACGAGAGCCGGTTGACCTCATTGACGGCGCGGATCCGGAGTTTTGAAAAAGAAATCTCGGACATGATTGACGCCAAAAAGCATCTCGAGCACGCCGAGAAAATTCGAGATCTCACACAGCAGATCACGTTCAAACATTTAGATCTGGCGAAAGCCGTCCGTGAGTATGAGTCCGAGCGTCTCCACATGCGCTTTCAGCATCCCGATCGCGACATGGAGGGGACCCGCGAGTATCCGCGACAGACGTTGAAATCCCTGAAAGATCTCGAGCAAGCCTTCGGGTTGGATGGTCGACTCGATCGAATTAAAAACCATGTCGGAGTGGTGTTTCCGTCGCAGGATCCTGGTGAGAAAGTGTCAGAGCATGGAGCTCGCGGAATTGCGAGCGAACCAGATGACGATGATCGGCCGCCAGAGCGCATCCGCCTGTCGAAGTAAAATCGTGCTATCGCGAAGTTCTCTCTGTCGAGCCGTCGGCCGGCGCGTCGTTGAGTATTTCAAAGACTGAACTGGCTTCTGAACGTTCAGCTAGGGTGCCAGCGTTGATTTGATCCTGCTCTTCGGCGCTTACTCTTGGGGCAAGCGGCGCTCCAACATAGACTGCAATTCCCTCAGAAAAGTGGATCTCTCGAACTTGCCGGCCTCCGCCTTCAGGAGTCCACAACAAATACGTCCAGCGATCGAGACCGTTTTTATGCATGGTCCGATTGGGACCACCAACAGCCGCAAGAACCTGATCCTTCGCCATTCCGGTGTGAACGGAGTCAAACTCACGATGACGGGAGGTCTGACAGCCGCCAGCGAAAAGCATCAAGACAAAAGCCAAAGTCGCCAGGCAAAGCCGATTCATACGCTCAGTATAGCCCCGATACCATTCGGGGCCCACATTAAGTTGAGAGCGCTTTTTCCTTCAGGACCCGCTTCAGGATTTTGCCCGAGTCGCCTTTTGGCAATTCGTCGAGGAATTCCACCTGTTTTGGGATCTTGAACTTTGCGAGCTTATCGGTGCAGAAACCGATAACCTGGTCAGGAGACAGGGAAATCCCTGGTGCCGGCACAATATAGGCCCGTCCGACCTCTCCCCACTTTGCATCCGGAACTCCAATGACAGCGACTTCACGAATCTCGGGATGCTGACTCAGCACGCGTTCAATTTCAACCGGGTAGACGTTCTCGCCGCCCGATTTGAACATCTCTTTTTTGCGACCGGCGACGTAAAAATAGCCCTCTTCGTCGTAGCGAACCAAGTCGCCGGTACAGAGCCATCCATCCACAATTGTTTCTTTGGTTGCCTTCTCGTTTCTCCAGTATCCCGGTGAGCAAACGGGGCCTTTCAGAAGCAATTCGCCAATCTCGCCCTGCGGCAGATCGCGCCCCTGGTCATCGACGACACGAGTCTGAATATAGAAGTTTGGAAATCCAATCGATCCAATTTTGCGAGTGGAGTCTTCCTCATTGAGCGAAAAGACGTTTGGACCGAATTCCGTGAGGCCGTAGCCCTGACGAATCGGAATATTTCGTTTTTGCCAAACGTTAATCAGGTCAATCGGCATCGGCTCGCCACCGACAATGGCGTAGCGTACCGACGACAGATCCGTTTTCTCAAAAATCGGCGAGCGGGCCAGCATCTCCATCGTAGTTGGAACACCAAACATAATCGTCGCCTTCTCCAATTCGCAAAGAGAGAGGATACGATCGGCATCAAACTTTTTTAGTAAGACGGTTTTGGCTCCTCGATGGAGGAATGGCGTGAGGAGCACGTTCCATCCACCAGTGTGGAAGAGCGGCAGGAAACTCACAAAAACGTCGCTCTGAGAAAGATTCAATCGCAGTGTCGTGTTGAGTGAATTCCAGAAGAGCATTTTGGGAGTGATCATTGCCCCCTTTGGCTTTCCGGTTGTTCCACTTGTGTACAGAATCATGCAGGGTTCGTTGTCTGAGCACGCCAAGTTCCGATGCCACTCTGGTTGCGAATTGGCGCGAAGGGCTTGGCGCAGCGTTGCTGCGGACTGTTTGGTGCGGATGTCGCGAATGCAGTTTTGAACAAAGGCCGTCAGCGAACCATCGCCGTCGAATGACCAACGGCGCTCTGTCATGGCTTTGGGACTTACAAGGGCTAGTGTACTCGAGAAACTCTCCTGAGCGATGAGCAAAATCGGCGAGCTGTCCTCAAGAACGTGCTCGATTTCGGCAGCCGCCAGGCGAAAGTTAATCGGTACCAGAGTCGCCCCAAGACGCATCGTACTCATGAAGAGAACAACAGCTTCAAGTTCAGTTGTCGCCAGCATGGCAACGCGATCGCCCACACCGACGCCCCACTGGCTGGCCATTTTGTCGGCAAGACGACAGCTGACCTCGTAAAATTCACCATACGAGATACCAAAGCGGGTTTCGCCATCCTCAATCGCAATCGAAGAGGGAGCGAGACGAGCCCACTGTCGCAGCCAATCCATGTCACCAAGTTGAGAGTCTAGAGAAGAGAGTTTTTCTTTCATCTCGACGCCCATAAAAACTCCTTACGTATTGTAGCCCCAGCGAATAATCATCGCCGCCATCGACATTCCGCCGCCTGATCCGAGAACCATGACGAGGTCACCCTTTTTTAATTTGTGTGATTTCGCAGCGTCGGCCATGGCCATCGGGATACAGGCGCTGCCGGTGTAGCCGTATCGATCCATCACATTGTGCGCTTTTTCCATTGGTGCGCCGAGTTTTCCCATCGTCTCAACAATCGAGTTGATGTTGATTTGCGTGAAGAAGAAATGATCGACGTCAGCAACAGTTTTTCCAACACGATCGAGAAGCGCATGTGTCAGTTCTGGCCAAACCTTACCATTGGTCTCTGGAGGAATGCGCTTTACGAACTGTAGCTGATGCATGCGTTTGGCGACGGTCTCTTCAGTGATGGGGAACTTTGTTCCGCCGGCGTAAATACCCATGTAGTCGTGGTACTGACCGTCGGTTGCAAGTTGCGATGCAAGGATTCCGTACTCCTCACCATTGGCCATTTTTTCGTCTGTGCGTTGAACAATGGCGGCTCCGGCGCCGTCTGCAAATACCGAGGTGACCTTGAAGTCACTCCAGTCGAAATATTTCGTCATGCCGTAGGCACCAACGACGAGAATTGTCTTATAGCGGTCGTCGGCAATCAGAAACTTGCTGGCGACGTCTGTCGCTGTAGCAAAGCCTGCACAGGCAGTATTGAGATCGAAAGTTCCGGCTCGTGTCGCCGACAACTTGTGCTGAACGACCGCGGCCGTTGATGGGGAAATATAGTCGGGTGTATCGGTGGCAACGATGATGAGATCGAGATCTTTGGCGGTGACGCCAGCTTGGGCCATCGCATCCTGTGCGGCGGGAACAATAAGATCCGACGTCGCTTGGTCGGCCGACATGAAGTGGCGCTTGAAGATGTTGCGCTGTTCACGGAGGAAGGTGTCCATATCGCGATCGTATTTCTTGCTGAAGAAATCGTTTTCGATCACGGTTGGTGGGGCGTAAAGCCCGAGGCCAGTAATAACAGCGCGAGACATGACTACTCCTTAGGGACGTTGAAACAGAAACTCATTCACTTTTTTTACAAACAAAGCGGGATCCTCGATATTGAGTGAATGCCCGTGATCTTTGACGATATCGAGTTTCGCGTTGGGAAGGCCCGCCGCGAGAATTTTTGAGCTATCGACCGGGATGATCGGATCGAGCTCGCCGTGGACGATGAGAATTGAATTGCGAATTGCGGGAAGATCCGCCGTGATATTGGTGACGTGCAGGGCTTTCGGAACACCGTGCCAGTTGATTTTCGCAATTCCAAAGGCGTCGTCGACGATCTTTTGAAACACTGGATTCTGAACATCATTGCCGTGAATGGTGCCGTTCATAACGGCTTCACAGACGGCGCGGTCATTGCTCATTTGCGTGAATGCTTCGTACATCTCGGGACCAAACTGGGCACCCGTTGCGCCAACTGGATCAAGGAGTACGGCGCGATCAAAAAGCGATGGCGCCTTCAGCATGGCATAGAGAGCAATGATACCGCCGGTGGAGTGGCCGACGAGGCAGGCTTTTTTGATGCCCATTTTTTCGCAGAGGGCGATGTAGTCGTCGGCCAAAAATGACGGATGCAATTCGGCGTCAGCTTTTGGTGCGTCCGAGCCACCGCAACCGCGCCATTCGGCCGCGATCATACGGCCCTCAAGACCTGGTTTGGCTTGCGTCTTCCAGAGCTCGAGAGAGGGGCGCCACCATGTATTGGAAGCCAAGTTGCCGTGGAGGAAGATCGTGTCCATCGGCAAGACGGCCGGGGTTACATCGACATTCATTCCATGATCTTTGAGCTCAACTCGTGCCATGGCGGCCTCCTCGCTAAAACAACGAATACAGGACTACTTAATCGTGATCGACGTGCGTCCGCTGGTTGCAGTACCAGTCCAGGGGCCGCCTTCAAATGTACGACCTGTCTGCAGTCGAGCATCGCCCGCGATGATCAACTTGACCCACTCGGCCGAGAAGTGCGGAACGGCTTCAGGAATCTTGTGCTCAGAACCCTGAATATAGAGGCGGCTGGCCTTCTTTGAATCGGGAACTTGCTTCCAGAAGGCATCGTGAACGTCATTGCTGACATATTGATCTTGGCGAGCGAGCACGAGATGAACTTTTCCATCTGGAAGATCGTTCACGATATCGACAGCATGGAAGCGACGAACGCCTTGAACCAGGCGGAACGTTGCTTCCAGCTTGAAGGGGTGTTCAAGCACGATTGGTTCTGCTGATGGATAAGTCGCGTAAACGATCGACTTCAAGAAGAAGTCATAGAGCTCGTCATCAGTGCTCCGGTTGAGGGGGAACATGATGCGTGTCTGCATGATCTGCGTTTTGATCCACTGATCTTGACCTTCGAGGGGTGCAACGAATGGGCCCATCAGAATCAATGTCGCGACATCAGCTGGATGTTCAACGGCGTACTGCATTCCGATTGCGCCACCATAAGACAGCGTTACGAGATGAACCGGATTTTTGATTTTCAACACTTTGATCAATGAGGCGAGGTCCGCGACTTGATCTTTGTAATCGAATGGTGATGTCGGGTAGCCGTACTTCACCATTGTTTTGCCATGACCCATTGGATCGTATCGCAAGATGCCGAGGCCTTTGCCCTGGAGCTCTTTTACGAAAGCATCCCAGCAGCCTGTCCGGTAGGTGAGTCCGTTGAGAAGAATGGCGACGGGCTGACCCGCGGTAGGCTTGAGGTAGTCGACATAGAGTTCGCGTCCATCGCGGATCTTGACGAAACCTTCGGTGCGTTCCTGGGCTTGAACAGGAACTGTAGTTCGTGCCGCTTGGGCATTGGGTGAGCTGAAACAAAGACCGATAATCGCTGCTGCGATTGCGGTCGCCATGACTGTTGACGTCTTACGCATAGAATCCCCCTCGATGCATTTATGACAAGAAACCGGTACCCCTCGCACCCTATTCGGGTGCGATTGAAAATTATGGAACAGCCTTAGACAACGAGGGCGCCGTCAACAGAGATGACGGTGCCGCTGATGTAAGAAGCTTCTTCTGAAGCCAAGAAAAGGCAGGCATTGGCGATATCCGACGGCTTGCCCCAGCGACCGGCTGGGATTTTGTCCTCAACCGCTTTGCGGGCCTCTGCGGGCATCGCTTCAACCATGGGAGTCATCGTAAAGCCTGGTGCGACCGCATTGGCTGTGAATCCTTTGCGTGAAAGCTCGCGCGCCCACGTTTTGGTCATGCCGATAACGCCGGCTTTTGCAGCCACGTAGTTGGTTTGACCGAAATTGCCATACAGTGCCACCACCGACGAAATCGAGATAATGCGCTTGTTTGGTGTGTCGGCAAACTTGGGGAGGAGGGCTTTCGTACAGAAGAAGACGCCGCTCAGATTGGTGTTGATGACCGCTTCAAAGTCTTCAACAGACATTTTACTGAAGGACTTATCGCGCGTGATGCCAGCGTTGTTGATAAGGATATCAACGGCGAAGGGGAGCTGCTGGGCGGCGGTTTCAACGGTGGCATATTTCGAAACGTCGACCTGTTGAAAGTGGACTTTGGTGCCCCAGGTTGCGAGTTCTTTCCGAGCCGTCTCGATTGTCTCGGTGGAAAATTCCCAAACGGCGACGGTTGCACCCGCTTCAAGGAACTGTCGGGTGATTTGAAGGCCAATACCGCGAGCTCCGCCGGTGACGACGACATTTTTGCCTTGGAAGTCGAATTTTAAATTTTTGAACGTGCTCACGGTATTCTCCCTTGTTTTCTGACCCTGCCGTGTAACGGTTTGGTCAAGAAACAGTCAATGCTAAAAGAGCATTCGCTCGCCCCCAATAGACACGGCGCATCTAGACGATGTTACGCGTTAAGTGTTTGAAAAACATAGACAAAGTTGCATTTCAATAGAGCAATTACTCTATTTCGACTGACGGAAAAGAGTCGATATGCACCACTATTGAGCAATATTTCTTGGAGGATTCAGACGCAATGCATTTTGGTTTTAGTGGGATTTCTTATCCCAAATTTAAACCGCACGGCCGCCGTGGCCTCGAGCGATGAAAGTTCGCTTTTTGAATCCTCTTGCATGACTTTAACTGAAGTGAGAATTAACGTCTCATTCGAACTGCAAAGTTTTGTTTTTAATTCGGTTTTCACTGGATGTCGGGATGTTTTGTCATGAGTCGCTCTAAATATAGGGGACTCGGTGTCTCGAGACAGTGTGGACTGTTTGATTGATCGAGATGCTTGAGAGGGGCGGCGATGGCCAATACCACGGGTGATGCTGGAATGAGAGAAAAGACGCAAGGTGATCATAACGCCGGTGGGATGGTGGCTTTTGTCATCAGTATGGCGGTGACGTTCGCCTGCTTTATCTATGTTGTCTTTTTAAGCGGTGGCGTGGACCTCAAAGAAGTGAAGTCGGTTGAGGCTGCGACTGCTGCTCCGGTTGTGGCGGCAGCTCCAGTAAAAGTTGATATCTCAGATATCAAAGAACCATGGCTTCCAAATGAGAAAATGGTTGCGCACGGTCAGGCCATTTTCAAAACCAACTGTGCGATGTGTCATGGCGAGAAGGGCATGGGTGACGGAGTAGCGGGCGCGAGTTTGAATCCAAAGCCGCGCGATTTGGTTGAAGGAAAATGGAAGCAGGGCGGCTCAGCGCTGCAGCTCTTCGCAACACTCCAGACTGGCGTTAAAGGGAGCTCAATGCAGGGCTATCAGGCATCGCTGCCTGCAGCAGATCGCTGGGCGCTGGTTCAGTTTATTCACTCGATCACACAAAATAAAACGGCTGATTCTGAGGCCGATCTCAAGGCGAAGGCTCCTGGTCTTAAATAGATGACGGTATCTCGGCGCTCATCTTTTTTTGTGTTGGCATTGTCTTTCTTGCTGATGGCACAAGTGGCTGCAGCAAGGGATTTTGCGCGCGCGCATGAGGGGCAGGAAAATGAGACTCCGGCCAATCTCAAAGACATCGGCATTGAGCCGCATCTTGGTGAGAAGTTAAATCTCGATTTGCCGTTCGTTGACCACGAGGGCAAATCCGTGACTTTACGAGACCTGATGCAGGATGGAAAACCGATTCTGCTGAGTTTGGCCTATTACTCATGTCCGAGTTTGTGCAATTTCCATCTCAACGGATTGAACGATGCGTTTAAGCAGCTCGAAAAGCCGCTCGGTTCCGAGTTCAAACTCGTGGTGATGAGTTTTGATCCGCGTGAAAAGCCAGCTCTCGCAAAAGCGAAACGCGCGAATTATTTGAAGGAGTATGGCCGGCCCGAAGGGGATGCGGGCTGGTACTTCCTGACGGGCGAACAGCGCTCGATTGATCCGATAACAAAAGCGGTCGGGTTTAACTATCGTTGGGATGAGGAGCAGAAGCAATACGCCCATGCTTCGGCGGCGTATGCGATTGCTCCGGACGGAACGATTACCCGCTACCTCTTTGGTATTTCTTTTGATCCAAAGACGATTCGACTGTCGATGGTGGAGGCCTCAAAAGGCCAAGTGGGATCGGTCATTGATAAGCTGATTCTTTACTGTTTTCACTATGACCCGAAAGCGAGCAAGTACACGCTCGCGGCATTTAACCTGATGCGCGCAGGCGGGATCTTGATCGTGCTTGTGCTGGGGATGTTTTTGTTACCGTTTTGGATTCGAAATCGAAAGCCCGATAGAAAGATTGAAGGAGAGGTTCGATGAGTTTTAAACCTTTAGTGCTGCTGAGCCTGTTGTTACCAGGTGTCGCAGGTGCAAGCACGTTTATGCCTCCGGCCGCGACGGTGACGGCAGGTGAGGTCGATAGCGTTTACGCCTTTCTTTTGATCACGAGTTTGATCTCGTTCATCATTTTGATCGGTGGAATGATTTTCTTTGTCTTTAAGTACAAACGAAAATCAGCCACAGATAAAACGGCATACATCACGCACGATCACACGCTGGAATTTGTCTGGTCGTTTATTCCATTTTTGATCTTCATGTTTGTATTTGCGTGGGGCTGGAAGATCTATCATGACATGCGTCACTCTCCCGAGGGCGCTCTCGAAGTTCACGTCATGGCAAAGAAGTGGGATTGGCGCTTCCTTTATAAGAATGGCAAAGAGGTCACTTCTGGCTTAGATGACAAAGGCCAGAAAGCGCCAGCGACAATGGTTGTGCCCGTAGGCAAGCCAGTGAAGCTGATTATGGCGTCTGAAAAAATCAGCGCGGGATCAACGGATCCGATGGATCGTCCGGTTCTGCACTCATTCTTTATTCCTGCTGCGCGCATTAAGCAGGACGTTGTTCCTGGCCGTTACACAACGATGTGGTTCCAGCTTGATCAGCCTGGTGACTACTGGGTTTTCTGTACTGAATTCTGCGGTTCTGGACACTCGGCGATGAAGGCGCGCATCAGCGCTGTCCCTGTTGCTGATTTTGAAAAGTGGCTGGCTGCCGAAGGTACAGGGGAAATGACACTCGCGGATAAAGGCCGTGCGCTCTATTCGTCAAAAGCGTGTGCCGGCTGTCACAGTGCCGATGGAACGCGGGTCGTTGGCCCCACGTTCAAGTCTGCTTGGGGCGCTTCTCGTGATATCGAGGGCGGAGGAAAAGCGACGGTTGATGAAAACTATGTACGTGAATCAATTCTTAACCCGAATGCGAAAGTGGCCGCTGGGTATCCCGCTGGAGTTATGCCGACCTTTGCTGGTCAGCTCTCTGACGATGATGTCAAAGCCCTTATCGAATTCATTAAAACACTGAAGTAAGGAGGTGGGCGACATGGCTACAGCGACCGCTCATCACGAAAATTCGAATTATCTGAATCATGAAAAAGGCCTGTGGTCTTGGCTGACCACGCTCGATCACAAGCGCATTGGACTTCTGTATTTTATTACAGTGGCCCTTTTCTTTTTGGTTGGCGGTATCTTCGCGCTTTTGATCCGCACGGAACTTTATTCGGTCGGCGAAACGATCATGACCGCAGAGCAATACGCACGGGTGATGACCTACCACGGCGCCGTCATGGTGTTCTTGGTGATCATTCCGGGGATTCCGGCCTTTTTAGGAAACTTCTTTTTGCCGATACAGATCGGCGCAAAAGATGTCGCGTTTCCGCGTCTGAACCTTCTGAGTTGGTATTGCCTGCTCCTTGGCGCTGGGATTGCTCTGACATCACTGTTTTTCGGTGGTGCTGATACAGGCTGGACGTTCTACACGCCGTACTCGATCAAGCATTCGCCGGCCGTCATTTGTATGGCGCTCGGTGTGTTTGTGGCGGGCTTCTCGTCGATCTTGACTGGATTGAACTTTGTTGTGACGACACACAAGTTGCGAGCTCCAGGAATGACGATGAATCGAATCCCGCTTTTTGTTTGGGCGTTGTATTCGACTGCCATTATCCAGGTTTTGGCGACTCCGGTTTTGGGTATCACGGTGCTGTTGCTTGCTGCAGAAAACATCTTCGGTATCGGATTTTTTGATCCGGCGCTGGGTGGCGACCCCGTGTTGTTCCAACACTTCTTCTGGTTCTACTCGCATCCGGCCGTTTACATCATGATTCTGCCGGCATTCGGAGTGATCTCTGAGCTTATTACGACATTCGCGCGTAAAACGATTTTCGGCTATACGGCGATTGCATACTCATCGCTCGCGATTGCCGCAGTGTCGTTCTTTGTTTGGGGCCACCACATGTTCGTTTCGGGTCAGTCAGAGTTTGCGGGCATCGTATTCTCTTTCCTGACGATGTTGGTTGGCGTTCCGACGGCGATCAAATTGTTCAATTGGATGGCGACGCTTTATAAAGGTTCGATCAACCTTTCGGCCCCGATGCTGTACGCTCTCGGATTTATGTTCCTCTTCACTATCGGTGGTGTAACAGGAATCTTCTTGGCGACGATCGCGACGGATGTTCACTTCCACGACACCTATTTTGTTGTGGCGCACTTTCACTATGTGATGGTTGGTGGAACTCTCATGTCGATCATGGGTGGAATCTTTTATTGGTTCCCGAAAATGTTTGGTCGTCTCTGCAATGACGCTTGGGCACGAGTTTCCTTCGTGTTCATTTTCGTCGGCTTCAACGTCACATTCTTCCCTCAGTTTGTACTGGGTTCGCTCGGCATGCCCCGACGTTACTTCGACTATTTGCCGGAGTTTCAACATTTGAACCGGATTTCGACAATCGGATCGTATTTGATTGGAATTGGGTTCATTGTTGGCCTCATCACGATCATTCATGGTCTTTTGAAGGGCGAAAAGTCAGGTCCTAACCCTTGGGGTGGAAAGACATTGGAGTGGACGACAGCATCGCCACCGCCGCATGAGAACTTCTTAACAACACCAGTAGTAACGGCAGGTCCCTATGAGTACCGTTAAGTCTTCGTCTACAGGCCACCACCACGCCCACCACTATGAGAGCGCTGATCACGAGTATCAGAGTTCAAAGCAGGGTGTTTGGTTGTTCCTCTGTACTGAAATTCTGATGTTCGGTGGATTGTTTGTTGGATACGCGATCTTCCATCATCTCTTCCCTGAAACATTTAAGGTCGGATCGAAATTCACGGATGTTCGTTACGGTGCAACCAATACGGTTGTGCTGCTGGCGAGTTCGCTTTCGATGGCTTTAGGCATCTATTACAACCAAATCCGGGATAAGAATAAGGCCGTGATGGCTCTGCTCTTCACTCTGTTGTGCGGAGTGATCTTCATGGTGATCAAGTACCTTGAGTACTCGCATAAAATCCATCTGGGTTTGATGCCTGGGGATTGGTATCGCGGTAACGCAGAAGAGCTGGCTCAATATGTCGGTGGGCTTGAGATTCCGAAAAATCTTCCGCTCTACTTCTCGTTTTATTTCATGATGACGGGCCTTCACGGAATTCACGTTCTTGTGGGTATGGGGCTCATCACATGGGTGACGATTCGCACAGCGCGTGGTGAGTTCGGACCGGAGTACTATACACCTGTTGAGGGTGTCGGTTTGTTCTGGCACTTGGTCGACTTGGTTTGGATTTATCTCTTTCCACTTCTTTACTTGGTGTCTTAAGGGGGATTTATGGCGCACGGCACACATGAGCATCACATTATTCCGCTTAAGACCTATTGGACTGTCTTTGCGGCTCTCATCTTCCTGACTGTTGTCACGGTTGCGGCGGCACAGATTGATTTTGGCGCGCTGAACGCTCTTGTCGCATTTGGAATCGCATCGGTGAAAGCTTCGTTGGTTTTGGGGATATTCATGCACTTGAAGTACGACAACATGATGAATCGCGTGATCATTGGATCAGGCGTTTTCTTTTTGCTGTTGTTCTGGTTCTTCTCGATCATCGACATTGTGACCCGCATTCCGCAGAATTCGACGCTTTAGGATCTTGACGGATCGTTCGAATAGCGAGAAAGCCTCATGGGCAAACATGAGGCTTTTTTTTGATCTCACCAAATCAGGTATTGTTGTTTTCGTCCTTGTAACGGGGATGGCCGGCTATGCCATGAGTCAGCCTCTGACGGCGGATTGGAATTGGGTTCATTTTCTGACAACGATGGCTGCGCTTTACTTTTTGTCATCGGGCAGTTTCGCGATCAACCAGGCTCAAGAGGTTCATATCGATCGAGGAATGCCGCGAACTCAAGGACGGCCGTTACCATCGAAGCGAGTGTCTGAGCCGCAAGCATGGATTCTTGGCGTCGGCTTTGTCCTGATTGGAGCGATTGCCGCGATTCTTGTGAATCAAACAGTGTTTTGGCTCGGCATTGGAACGGTCTTTCTTTACAACGTAACGTACACGCTTTGGTGGAAGCGACATTGGTCTTTTGGGGCGGTGCCGGGCGCAATACCGGGTGCTACTCCGGTATTGATTGGATATGCCGCCCATCAGCCGTTCATTGCTATGCCGGAGCCGATTTATCTTTTTCTGCTGATGTTTCTCTGGCAGATGCCGCACTTCTGGTCGCTCGCGATCCGCTTTAAGGAAGATTATAGCCTGGGTGGAATTCCGGTTCTACCGGTTCGAATTGGCACGGAGCGAACGGTGTTTCATATGGCACTTTACGCTTTTGCCTACGTGGCAACAGCAGCCGCGGCTCCATTTTTTACCAGCGCGGGCTGGGCGTATGGGCTTTTGACCTTACCCTTTGCGTTCGTGGTCATCTGGCAATTCTTGAAGTTTCATCGTTCGGTTGTCGAGAAACATGAGAAGTCGCGATGGCTTCCATTTTTCTTATGGACGAATTTTTCGATTCTCGTGTTCCTTGCGGCGCCGGTTGTTGATCGTTGGGCGCGGCACGCGTTCTTGATGTATCAGGTTGGAGTTGGCGAATGACCGACACAAAACAAAGAAAACTTGAGATCTATTTGGCTGTTTTGTCAGTCTTGATTGTTGGCCTGATGGCGCTTGGGGCCGGCGTTCGCACGATGAATGCGGGGCTTTCGTGCCCCGATTGGCCGCTCTGCTTTGGCAAGGTGATTCCGGACTTTCATGTCGGCGTGTGGTTTGAATTTGTACACCGAGCCTATGCCGGGATTGTCGCATTGTTGTTTGCGGTCGCCGTGGTGTGGGTTTGGCGTTCAAAACAGGCTCCAGAGAGCGCTCGGCGGGCTGCTAAATGGGGTGCATTTTTTCTTGGTCTACAGATTGTGATGGGTGGTCTAACGGTTTTGATGCTGGTGAAAGCCGTCATCGTGACGGGACATTTGCTTTTGGCGACATTGTTTTTGTCGTCGGTGCTTTGGATGCTGTTTTCTATTCGCGCCGCGCGGGTTTCAGCTTCTGAAGTCGTGGTTCCTTTGGGGTTAAAGCGTGCCGCGTTCATTTTGCCGCTGGCTGTCTTTATTCAAATTGCGATCGGTGGTCTTGTCGCCTCGACATATGCGGGTTCTGTTTGTGTGGATTGGCCGCTCTGCAATGGTCAGTGGGTGCCGACGTGGCAGGGCGCGATTGGATTGCAGATTATCCATCGATTTGTTGCCTATAGTTTGGTGATCTTTTTTACGGGACTGTCGGTTTGGGCGTGGCGGAAACGACGAGTGCTTTCTCCGGAGATGGCGACGTTGTTTTATGCCAGTGGTGCAGTGGTTTCGCTCCAAACGGTTGTCGGTATCTTGAACCTCCTGCATTTCATTCCGCCGCATATTACGGTGCCGCACCAAACGCTGGCGATCCTGCTCCTCGCGATGCAGTTGAAAATCTGGCATATTGCTCGCACCGTCTAGGCGGGCGGAGCATCGGGCTGCTGGGCCGGTGCAGCTTTCGCGAAGGCGGGAATCGCATTGCATGTCGCCCGAATGCGCTGAAGTGTCGGATATTTTTCGAGAGAAACGCTGTAGCGATCGGCGTTAGCCAGGTGGGGCATGACGTAGCAGTCGGCGGCGCTCACCTGGTCGCCAAAGCTAAAGCGACCAGCGTGTTTCTCTAAAAAAGACTCGAGCGTATCCAGACCGTAAGTGATCCACTCGGTTGCCCAGCGATTTGTTTCGGCTTCACCGACGTTAAAATCCTTTTGAATTTTTTTGAGTACGCGGAGGTTGTGGAGTGGCTGTACGCCGCTGTTTACGATTTCACAGGCCTGTAAAACAAGCGCCCGTTGCTGAGCGTTTTCTGGAAAGAGGCGTGGTGACGGATTGATATTGTCGAGATAGTCGAGAATGGCGATTGATTGTCCGAGCGCAAAGCCCTTGTGAATCAGCGTGGGAACATCTCCACTTGGATTCATTTTCTTGTACTCAGGTTTGAGTTGCTCGCCGCCGTTGTTGATGAGGTGAACGGCGCGATACTCATACGGAATATCCTTGAGATTGAGTCCAATACGAACGCGGTACGAGGCAGAGCTGCGGAAATAGCTATAGAGAATGAAATCGTTTTGTAGGGACACCTGAACCTCCGTATGCTATGACGGCATAATATTCTGGTTGGGGGAGTTCGCAATGAAACTGGGCAGTCTTCGGAGCCGCGAGT
>JAEUWE010000259.1 GCA_016791465.1 Pseudobdellovibrionaceae bacterium | reverse complement strand
TGCTCACCGAAGGCGAAGCGGTCCTATTCTACGATCCGATTTGATTGGATCCGTGCTTCTCGGCCAAAGACATCGAGAGGCGGTTCAGTTCGTTCATGATTTCCTGATAGTCGTCTTTGGTTCGTAGGCGTCCCTGAACGCCGTATTTTCCTTCGGCGAGTTGGCCAATGAGGCGTCGAATTGGCACCATCGGTCCAATTAAACGGTGTGTGAGAATCACGCCGAGAGAAACCGAGATCATTCCGAATAACAGTGCCACTGCAATCGTCGTATACGTCGCAGTGCCAATGGACTCGTTAATTGCGTCAACCACGCTCGCCTCGATGCTGTAGACGACAGCGAGAGTTTTGATCATGTCTTTGAGCGAAAGTAAGAAGAGCATGAACACGGCTCCCATTACGATCAGAGTCATTCCGACAAAGTAGAAAGAGTATTTTAATTGAAAGTCAGGTCGCAGAAGCAGATTCTTCATCGACCGTTGATGTGGGAACTCCGGACCGGCGTCGTTCTTTTTGGTATCACTCATCTGAATATCATCAGGGCAATTGTCCATCGTATGCAACTGGCCCATCGTCTTGGAAAAATAGTTCTCAAATTGAATCGTTCTGTGGCCGATGAAGAAGGCATGAAGAAACTGATTCTCCTCTTGTTGTTGTGCCTCCCTCTGCAAGCCCACAGCTTTGTTGAGCTCAACGCCTTCTATTTTTCAAAGTCTGAAACCACGGCAACCTCGGCGACGGCGGGCTATACCTTTCTAGAAGCCACGCTTGGATTTCGAGTTGATCGGCAGGGACAGTACTTGGTCGGCTGGGGCTATGCTTCGCATTCCGAGTCGACGTCTGGATCGAGCACCACAACCTATGCAAGTTCACAGATGGGCCCACGTTTCTTGTGGATGATCGACAAGCAGAAAACCTGGAGTCTCGGTTTTGCCTACTACATTGTAACCTCGGCCAGTTACAGCTCGGGTTCCGGCACGTCGGACACGTGGAAGGGAACGGCGCTGCATGTGGATGGTGGCTACAACATGCCGGTCGGCGACAGTTTTTACGCGAGTTTTCGCTTAAACTACTCGTCCGCCACCTATTCCGAATTGTTGACCGGTGGAACGAGCTACTCCACGATTTCGTACGCGAAGACCTATATCTATCCCTCCGTTGCGGCGGTCTATATCTGGTGAAGTCAGCGTCCGTCGCCTGGACGTTTCTGACCGTTCAGAATCCACACGAAAGTGGGCCAGTTTCGATTTAGTGACAAATCACATAGCGAGATGGATCGCTGATCGGCGGATTCAACTTGGCTTCGCGTATCCGACGAATGGCCTCGCTTTGCGTGAGCTTACCGTCGCGAACGTCTTCGAAAAGGTCGAGTTCGAGATTCTTGCGGAGATTTTTAATGTCTTTGTGCTCGGGCCAGAGATTTTCGCGACGATTGGTGCCGCCAATAGAGAGCGGAATAAAGTGATCAACCGTGTATTCGGATCGACAGTGCGTTGGAACGCCGTAGGCCTCGTAGATCTCGCGCTTTAGCTGTGAACTCACGGCACGTTTGCAGTAAGCAATTTGTTCGGGGTACCGGCGTTCAGAGTAATCGGCCTCTTTGGGGCTACAGAGTGAGCCGACGGTCATGGATGGGTCGGGGACGAAGGGAAATTCGAGAGTGGCGGAGGCGCCGGCATGGGCTAGCGGAAAAGGGCCGACGGGATCGGGAGTCGTGAGACCGGCCAGCAAGAAGACGAATGAGAGAAGGCCGAGAGAAGAGACAAAGCGAAGACGAGTGCTTCGATTGAACACGATAAGACCCTCCGTTGGTCATAGAGTCGAGCAAGCCATGGGCTTGCTGGCGACACAGATGTGCTTCCGCGATCCGTGCGGAAACATCGGCGTCGACATCCTTGTCGATCATCCGATGTTTTGAGCCTACATTGTTTCAGAGTTTCGTCAAAATACGATTGGCGGTGGACTGACGCATTGCTTACCTTATGGGGATGGACCTGAGCCCGCTTCGCCGTCGTGATTTTCGCCTTCTCTACCTTGGTCAGTTCGTTAGTTTCTTTGGCTCGATGATGAGTTACGTGGCGATGCCGTACATATTGTATCAGGCGACAAAGTCGACGTTGCTCACTGGACTGCTCGGCGTGATTCAGCTGGTTCCGTCGGTGATCGGCGGCCTCTTTGGTGGCGCTTTGGCGGATGCGGTTGATCGTCGCCGACTGATTGTTTTCTGCGAAATGGGAATGGCGGGGATCGTTTTCGCGATGGGTATCGCTTGTGCCGTTCTCAAGCCGGGATACCCCGGGCCGTGGTGGATTTTGCTCGCGAGTGCGGGACTCTCGATCTTCAATGGTTTTCATCGGCCAGCTCTTGAGGCGCTGACGCCTCGGCTTGTGCCCCGCGAAGAGTTGCCGGCGGTGGGTGTGTTGTCCTCGTTGCGAGGTAATGTCGGAATGATTGGCGGACCAGCGGTCGCCGGCATTTTGATTTCAGCGGGAGGTGCTGATTGGGCCTTCTTCTTTGATTTTGTGACATTTGCGATCTGTATCGGAGCGGTGCTGGCGATTCGACATGTACCATCGCATGACCGGCGGAGTGCGTTTTCAGTGTCTGCTGTCCAGGAAGGTTTTAAGTATGCGATGAGTCGGCCTGAGTTGATCGGAACCTATGTCGTCGACATCGTCGCGATGACGTTTTCGATGCCCAATCTTCTGTTCCCAGCTGTGGCGGAGTTGTTCGGCGGGCCGTCAAAACTCGGCTGGCTTCATTCCGGAATCTCGATTGGAGCGTTGATGGCGACGCTGCTTTCGCGGTGGATGATCGGCTGGACCCGGCATGGACTTGTGATTTTATGGGCGGCCGGAAGCTGGTCGATCTTCATGATTGGGTTTGGTCTCGCGCCGAATTTTATAGTGGCGATGGCGTTTCTGATTCTTGCTGGTTTTGCCGATATGGTCAGCGCTGTTTTTCGACAGACGATTTGGAACCAAACTATTCCCGATAATTTGCGGGGGAGATTGGCTGGGATTGAGATGATTTCGTATTTGAGCGGACCGATGCTTGGCAACACACAACTGGGTTTGATGTCGCAGTTTCAAGGTGTACAGCGCGCGATTACATTTTCAAGCGTGATCGGCGTGGTCGGTGTAGGCTCAGTTGCTGTTTGGCTCAAAGGTTTTCGAACCTACGATGCAGAAAAACATCGGGCTTAGTCGGCAATCGCCATACTTGAAATACACTTCGTGTCGCCGCCAAAGTCGTAGAAGGTCTTTTCCCAGCTGAGGACGGCCGGATTGTTGCTGCCGATATTGGCTGGTGCGTATTTCAATTTCTCGATTTTATAGTTAGCGACGGTTGTTGCGGTCGAAACAGCAGTTGCGACGTAAAGGTAACCGTTTGTTGTATCGAGTGTGATCGCCGAGACGCCGAATAACAGGTAGTTGTATGTCGAGCCGAATAGGCTTGAATCGTAGAGCTCCTGGGGGTTGGAAAGGACGCTCGTCGTTTCATCGACATCGTATGAATAGATCGTGTTGATATCGGCAGCCGTTGTGCTGCCGGCGTAGGCGACGATGAGCTTGCGGTTGGTTCCGTCATAGGCCATTGCAGTGGGGAAGGAGGCGGCGTTGGGTGAAGCCTGTGCTGATTTGCAGTCGCCGGCGATGGCATATCCCAATGGATCAACTACGCCGATACGTGCTGCGCCCGTTGCTGCGTGAGAGAAAACGATACCTCCGTTATTGAGGCGAACAACGGAACTGAGAAGTGTGGCCGACGTCGTGCACGAGCTTGCGGGTGTTGAGAGTGAGACCCAGGGATTGGCGCCTTTGAGGAGACGGTTCGAACCATCTTTCATCTTCTCGATTGCGGTGCTCTTTGAAACGAGAAGGTAGCCGTCGGGCAGCAGAGTCATCGCTCGAGCTTGGGCGCTGAGCGCGGTGATATTGCCTGAATAGGTGGTCCGACTGGTCGCTCCCGTTTTTGAAACTCGTTCGATGCGACGAAGACCAACGGTCGTCGTGTTTTCGATAAGAACCAGGAGTGAGCTCGAGTTTTCACTGACGACCGCGACGGGGGAATCGCCAGGATTGGCGGGACTTGCAAAATAGTCCGCGATTGTTCGCTCTTTGGCGCCGGTCGTTAGGTTTAGACGATAGACCAGGTTCGATGAAGTGGCATTGGTGAAGGCGGTTACACCGTTTCCGGAATAACAAGCGCCTGAGGAGATATAGAGATACTTTGGAGCGGCACCGGCTGCCGCCACCTCCTCTTCTTCGCAACCGGAGAAGAGGAAAAGGCTCGTCGCACAGAATACGACAGTAACAAGCGCGGAGGCCGCTCTCGTTACATAATACTTTGATTGATTCAAAGCCTGTCGTTTCACTTTGAGCTCCTATGTTCAGTAGTATTCTCGGCGAGATTGTTAAAAAAATGTAGACCGAAGGCTAAGTTTGGCCTGAAGGCCAAGTTTATCGTCTCAATATGGTTCGGAGTTTCAGATTTTGTTTGTGAGAATAAGCTGAAAGAGGGTTGGATTGCTTTTCAATTCGTTTGGCTACTTAGTCTATCTCCCGTGCGTGGTTGCGCTATTCTGGCTGCTGCCGGCGGCCTATCGCTGGTGGTTTCTTCTTTTCGCCAGCTGTGGCTTCTACATGGCTTTTGTACCGATCTATATCGCTGTCCTTGCCGTCATCATTGGCATCGATTTTTATGTCGGTTTGAAGATTGATTCGTGCGGGGAGCCACGGGCGAGACGGCGCTGGCTGCTGGTGAGTATCGTTGCCAACCTTGGAATCCTATTTTCGTTCAAGTATCTGGATTGGTTTTTATCTTTGATCTTGGGCCCGCATTCCGATTGGCGTTTAGGCTGGATGCTACCGCTGGGGCTTTCATTTCACGTGTTTCAGTCTTTGGCCTACACCGTGGATGTCTACCGGCGGCACACTCCGGTGGAGAAGCATCTGGGACGCTTTGCTCTCTACGTGCTCATTTTTCCGCAGATGGTGGCGGGGCCGATTGAGCGACCACAGCATCTTCTTCCGCAGCTCTGGCGCCCGTCCATGCCGACACCTTCAGCGTGGCGCAGTGGTCTTCGCTTGATTCTATTGGGGTACCTAAAAAAATCGCTACTTGCTGATAACCTCGTGATTATAGTCGAGCGAGTCTTCGATCAGCCGGCCGTGTTTGATTCACCCTCGGTGATCTTTGCGGCGGTTGTTTTTTGTTTTCAAATCTATGGTGACTTCAGTGGATATACTGATATCGCACGTGGGTCGGCTCTTCTTCTTGGGATCAATCTTCGATTGAATTTTCTGCGGCCCCAGTTGGCGACGAGTCCACATGAATTTTGGCGTCGATGGCATGTCTCACTCTCGACGTGGTTTCGTGACTTTGTTTATCTTCCTCTCGGCGGAAGTCGGCGGGGTCCGTTGCGAACATGGTTGAATACAATGATCACGTTTGGCTTGAGTGGTCTTTGGCATGGGGCGAACTTTACCTATCTTTGTTGGGGCTTGTTTCATGGCATGATGGTGAGTTTGACGAAAAGTTTGCCGTCGCGGCTTTGGGGGGGCGTCTTTGGATGGCTGTTCACTCTTGCCACAATGAGCGTTGGTTTTATTTTCTTTCGATCACACTCTCTCGATCAGGCGTTGCAATTGCTGAAAATGGCATTTGGTTGGAGTGATGAAGTTGTAGCCGTTTCGTTCGGGCAGCTGTTTACGGCTCGAGAAATGAGGATGGCGTCGTGGTTGATTTTTGGACTATTGCTGGCGGAATGGCTCTCGGCACGAGAGTGGCTTCAGCGAATCTGGCTTCGTTCACGAGCGTTTCGTTGGCTGATTTACTATGCTGCCATCGCCTTGCTGGGGATAGCCGGACGCTTTGAAGCGCGCAACTTTATTTACTTCCAGTTTTGAAGGAAAGTGTATTTGTGGCGAGAGCGGCGACGTCGATGATGAATCAAATAGGTCCACTTGTGAAACGAGCGGCAATTTTTTTGCTACCGGTTTTGCTTGGGCTTGCCTTTATTGAGTTTAACCTCAGTCGGATGCCGAGAGAGTTTAAATCTAAGATCGCCTATCTCGAGCGTCGGCTTGAATCAGTCGAGGTTTTGTTTGCCGGAAATTCGCAGGCTTACTTTGATGTGTATCCTGATGCAACCGGAGTGAGTGGTTTCAATGTGGCAAGTCCGTGGCAGACGCCGGTGCTTGATGTGCAGGTTCTTGAGTATTGGAGGCCACGACTGCCGAGATTGAGAGCAATCGTGCTTTGTCTTTCTCATTTTTCTTGGGGAACAAGTCTCGGTGGGGGCGACCGCGCGTCGCGCAATGTTTTGTTTCGTCGTGATCTGGGTCTTTGGGGAGATTGGCGTTATGTTTGGCAAGGTTTAGATCCGCGTTCAGTGAGCCTGATGTGGGTCTACGGATTTGTGAACGTCCGACGCATACTGTTTCGTGGGTTTAGATTCGACTCAGAGGGCGCGGTTCGACAGGATGGCGGATGGCGACCGTCATTGAAGCAAAAGGAAATATCGCGGCAAGCGGGTGCCGATCGGGTAAAAATTCACCTCGAAGACTATACGGATCGCATGCTGGCTCGGCACGAGGTGCTCTTAGTGGACTCCATTCGAAGATGGCAGGCCGCCGGATTAAAAGTGGCGATTGTCGTTCCACCGACCTGGAAGACTTATTCCGAGGCGTTACCCGCCTACGTGGTTCAGCGGGCGACCGCGGCGAGAGAGCGCGTGCTGAGTCAAGTGTCCGAGCCCGTGCCGGTGATCGACGACTATGCCGCGAACGGCTTTTCAGAGGACGATTTTTTTGACAATGATCACTTGAAGAGTAGTGCTGCAGGTATTTGGACCTCGTCTGTAGTTGCACGTTTACAGGCAATGGGTACTCTGTAAGGGCCTTCATGTCGGAAGAAGGGCTAAATTGTGAGTCATGGAGTTTCATTTAAGCTGATTTCACGTTTTGACTCCGTTGTTCCTGGAGAGGAAGCAGCTGTTGTGCTGCGCCCCTCTGGTGCCGAATTTTATTTCGTTGATCATTTCCCAGGACGACCGCTGGTTCCAGGCGTTATTCAGGTTGAATGGATGGCACAGTTGGCGACGCTCTGTCTTCAGGAGAAGGATCCAAATTTATTTCCGGTCCTACTTTCGATTCGGCGGAGTCAGTTTCTGCACCCCATTCGTCCAGGTGATGAGTGTTCTCTCGAGGTAAAGAAAATAAACGAGTCGGATCTGATTTTGACTTTTCGTGGGCAGATCCGGATTGCAGGTCAGCTCGTGTCGGAAGCTGACTTTCTCGTGCGCAATTGGTCGAGCGAGGACTTTGCCGTCGCTTTAGGGCAGGGTGATAAGCAATGACGATTCGTCAGCGAATGTCGGAGATGCTGCACGCGTTTGTGTTTGCTGCCGTGATTTTTATTCTCCTCACTCCGACTGAAAATATTGTGGTCATTCGGCTCGTTACTGTGATGACCGTCGTTGGGTCGTGGTACGCTGGTCGGTATCGCATGGAGTGGCTTGGGCTCGGTGGCGTCTTGCTCATGTTTATGCGTGAGGCCTCTTACCTTGGAGTTTTTAATCCGAGTATCGAGTCTTGGCATCGTATTGTGCAGCCATTTCGTGCGCTCAGTTTTGGAGTGGCGGTACTTTTTTTGCTGACTTGGGTGGCGCTTAAAGTTGCCGATCGATATCGCGCTTGGTTTATGCTGGTGGTGTATCCGATGCTTGTTGGAGCGGCCTTTTTGATGCCGTCGCCATTTGCGTTTAAGGCGTTAACCTATGTGGTGAACTATTTCTGGTATGCATTGGCGGCGGTGACGATTGGCAAGAGGATGGCAGAGCAAGAGGGGCGTTCTTGGCTCGTGTCGGGGATGATACCTCTCATCTGGTCTCCACGGTGGATGATGATTCCCGTTGTGCTTTCGCGGCGACAGTTCGTCGAAGACTTGGATGAGCGTTACCGTTTGCAGTGGAAAGGCTTGGGTTTAGTCGTTTTAAGCTCGGCCCTGATCTATATAGCGAAGCAGTCCATGATCGAAAGTGGCGGATATGTGCGTTGGTTTTGGCAGTGGTTTATACTAGGCACTTTCCAGGCCAATCTTGCTGTCGGACTTGCGTGGGTTGCGGGAATGCGCCTTGGAATTGCGACAGGTAACTTTCTGAATACGGCGACGCTTTCACAACACTTTCGAGTTTTGCTTCGGTACTATTGTGATGTTCTCGAGCAGTTCTTTATTGCCCCACTTTTTGCAAAACTTCGACGGATTCGGCAGTTTCATTTGCGGGTTTTTATTTCGACCTTCATTGGGATTTTTTTCGGTGGTTTCTACATTCATGTTACGACGGTACTTCTTTTGCGGCGCGAGTTTCGTCTTCCGCCTCCCGGGATGCGAATATTCGTTCTCTATCCGTACGAGACTTGGCGTCTGCCACTTTATTTCCTGTTTATTGCAGTGGGGGTAGCGGTCTCGAGCGCTGTGCAGGCCTTGCGTCCTGCACAGGTGACGATGTCGCTGCCTCGACGTGTACTGCTCTCGCTGTTCTATTTTATCGGTTATGCACTTGCCGTGATGTACGCGTTCTATCCGGCGGACCTTGATGTTTTATGGCGATTGGTGGGCAGTCTGTGACTTCGTTACTGCGCCGTGGAAGTCGTCATTCGCCAGGTGTATTTCGCTCTTTTCGCGCGAGATTTGATGACGCCGTTGCATTGTTTGGAGCACAGAGTTTTGTCTTGCAGGTCGCGTCGAATGGCGGAGAGTGCCGTCGTACTTTTGCTGAATTCAGGGCCGATGTCGAAGCTGTTCGGAAGGTCATTTGGAGCGAATTCGATTCTGTGCCGGTTGTTGCGACGCATGCTGGTAACACCTATGCACATCTGGTTTGGATCGTGGCCGCTCTGTTGGAGAATAAAGTTCTGTGTCCCATGAATCCCAACGAGACGCTTGAGCGAACTGAAAGTAAGTTGGCCAGTTTGCGGGACTCGTATCGGTTGGTCAGTATTGATGAAGCGGCCGTACAGCATTTGGGTGCAAGGCCGATGGTGCTTCCCGATGGCATTGTTAAGGAGAAGGAATTCCGCGCGCCCCTATCTCCGCGGGATCCTGACTCGCCATTTATTCTTATTTTCACAAGCGGCACGACGGGATATTCCAAAGTCGTCCAGCAAACTGAACGCGGAGTTTTGTCCAATGTCGACGATTTGATCCGACACCATCGGCTTTCGCCCCGCGATCGAATTTGCACCCCGCTTCCAGTTTTCCATGTCAATGCGCTGGAATTCTCATTTTTCTGCAGCCTTTTGAGCGGTGCGGGCTTTGTTCTCTTTGAGCAGTTTGATCTGCTTCGAATATTCAAGGTTTTGCGGCGTGAGACAGTGACCATTCTCAGCGTTATTCCTCAGATGGCTCATCTCTTGGTTCAGGAATCGGAAAGATTTAAAGCGAGTGTTGGAGAGAGCTTTCGCTATGTTTTGACCGCGGCGGCGCCGTTGCCTCCGTCTCTGGCTCGAGACTGGGTTCAGAAGTTTGCGGATCAGGTTCGGATTCTTCAAGGGTATGGTCTATCCGAGGCGGTCAATTTTAGCGCAACAATGCCGACGAATTTGAGTTTTGATCTTTACCGCCGTCTATTGCTGGACTTTCAAAGACCAAGCATCGGTGTTGCTCTGGATGGAAATGATATTTTGGTGGTCGATGAGCAGGGGCAGCACTGTGTGGCTGAGCAGATTGGCGAGATTTGTATTCGCGGTACAAATGTCATGCTCGGCTATCGAGGGCAAGAGGACCAACAGCCTTTTGCGGGTGAGATGTTGCACACGGGAGACACGGGGTTTTATGTCGATCTCGAAGGCGGGGAGCGTTGTTTTTTTGTCACTGGACGAAAGAAAGATGTCATCAAGACTCTTGGTGAAACGATTTCGTTGGTTGAGATTGATGATGTTCTCATGGAGCTGTCGCCAGGAACGCAGGCGATCGCGGTTGGATTTCAAAATATTTATGAAGGTGAGGCTGTTGGAGTAGTTGTCAAAAACTCTCCGACGGCTCGAATCGACGACGTGAGGCGTGTGCTGTCGGAGAGGCTGCCTGCCTCCATGTGGCCGCGCCGTATTTTCAAAACGGACCAAGACGTTAAGACGGCAAGCGGCAAGTCTTGCCGATGGAAGTTTAAGGAACTGTTTAAGGATCTTGAGCATATCCATCTTGGTCGTGAGTCGCAGGACTAGGCGATTTCATTAAAAATCAATGGTTCGAAGCCAAATCTGTGGCAAAATTCAGGGGTGGATAAGATCAGTCCGGTCTATAGCAAATTTGCCATTCGCACTGTCATGGTGGTGTTGTTTGTTGTTCTGCTGTCGATTGGTCTGACTTATCTGGCGCTTGGGCGGGATGCCGCCATTGTGAATGCAGCCATTATGTTGATCTGTGCGACGTTGGCCTCGCTTGGGGCCTGGTACTACGTGACCCAGCCGCTCAGTGATATGTTCACGCGAGCTCATTCGGACAGCATGAATGATTTTTTTCAGCGATTTCGGGCGATTCTGGACTCAATGGAGGACGGATTGGTCATTCAGGATAGCGAAGGAAAAATCATCGATTTCAATGAATCAGCTATGCGGATTTTGGGTTTGACGGAAGACCAGATGCTTGGTCGCGACTCGATGGATCCTCGGTGGCGATCGATCGACGAAGACGGAAACGATCTTCCAGGTGAAAAGCATCCGGCGATGATTGCTCTGCGTACGGATCGACCGGCTCGAGGGATTATGGGAGTGAGTCAGCCGTCGGGGAGTGTATCGTGGCTGAGCGTTGCGGCGAGCCCGATGGTTCGCCTCGAAAGTTTGAACGATGGTGGCGTGGCGTCTGCCAGCGATCGACAGGTGATCTCGATTTTCCGTGATATCACTGCGGATCGCACGATGCGTGAGCGTCTTGAGGTCGGAGTTCGAGCCGTTAAGTTTGGAATTTGGGATTGGAATATCGCTGACAATAAACTGTATTGGGACCCGTCGATGTATCGGGTTTTTGACGCCGACCCAAAGGATTTTAATGGCGCCTACGATGCTTTTGAGCGGACCGTTCTTCCGGAGGACCGAGGAAAAGTGAGGCAGCACCTGGAGCAGTGTTTTGCTCGTCAGGGTGATTATTCAGATGAGTTCAGAATCACGCATCGGAATGGTTCGATTCGGACCATTCGGGCCGAGAGCAGGGGCTTCTATGGTAAAGACGGAAAGCCCCTGCGACATATCGGTGTGAATTGGGATATCACTGAGCAACGTGCGCAGGAGCTTCGCATTCTGCAGAGTTCAAGAATGGCGTCGCTTGGAGAAATGGCGTCGGCGATAGCGCATGAAATCAATAACCCGCTGGCCATTATCTCGGGACAAGTTGATCTCTTGCGGTCGTATGCCGCTAAGGGAGAAGTGCCGAAAGACAAGCTGATGACGGCGATCGAGCGCGTTGATAAAATGGCCTTGCGAGTCGCGGTGATTATACGAGGACTTCGAACGTTCTCGCGCGATGGATCCGGAGATCCGCTTGAGACGGTTCCTCTAGGCACTTTGATTGAAGACACAGTGGCACTCTGTCAGGCTCGTTTTCTCAATCACGGTGTGAATCTGGCGGTGAGCATCGATAAAGATAGTCGAACGGCAGATCTAGAGTCTCGTCCGACGCAGATCTCGCAGGTCCTGGTGAATCTTCTCAATAATGCCTTCGACGCTGCGAAAGA
>JAEUWE010000226.1 GCA_016791465.1 Pseudobdellovibrionaceae bacterium | reverse complement strand
GACTATGCGCAAGGCGAAAAACCAGCGAAATCCGCAATAACGCAGATGAGGCTCCACCCAAACCTCGCTGTTCCAAAAGCAGTGACAATTCTCGTCCTTCTTACTTGCCTAATGCGGCGCACATAGCGGACCGTGGGGGCTTCAATTTTCGAATGAGGATGCTATGCCCACCCTTCCAAAGATTCCCACTCTTCCAACCGAAGCTCCGTACGGAAAGGGCGACGTCCTCGTCGTCTTTGGAGAACTCTTCGCCCGTGGATACGCAAACGGAATTGTCGACGAAGCTGAACGCCATGGCATGACGGTCGTGCGCTCAACAGTGGGCCGACGCGATGCTGATGGCAACCTGCGCGCCCTCACTCCTGAAGAAGCAAGCCTGCATCGCGCGCCGTTCATAAACATCCCACTCGAAGCCGGATTCGATCTTGAACCCGCTGGTCCCGGTGGCCCAAAGCCCGTCGATGCTTTTGACGGCGTGAAACTCTCTGAGTGGGAGTCGGCAAAGGCGGATTGGTCGGTCATCGAAAAAAGTCGTGAGCTCGGCCGTCGCCGTTTTCAAGATGCAGTGAAGCGTTATGTTTCAGAATTAAAAGCCCATATTCCAAAGGGAAAAAACGTCATCTTCTGCCACACAATGGCCGGTGGTGTTCCGCGCACAAAAGTCATCATGCCCGTCATGAACCGCGTCTTCAAAGGCACGGGGGATCGCTACGTGCCATCGGAATCGCTCTTCCGCTCAGATCTCGGCAAGTTTGCGCTGACAAATTTCGATGAGGTCACAGCCGAGACATTCCGTGTTTTGATTGAGGAGACCGCAGATCTTCGCAAAGACATTGAGACGAGCGGCGGAAGTGCTCGCTACCTTGCCTATGGATACCACGGAACCGAAGTGCTTGTTGGCGATCGCTTCCGCTGGCAAACGTACACGCCGTACTTTCAAGGCTGGGCAAAAATGCGCCTCGAAGAGGTCGCAAAAGAGTTCCACCAAAAAGGAATCAAAGCGACTGTTCACAACTGCCCTGAAATCCTCACCAACTCGTCGTCTATTTTCATTGGTGTTGAACTCTCGCTTTACCCGCTCCTTGGCGCTCTCTTGAAGCTCGATGCTGGCAAGAATGGCCGCGCGGCAACTATCGTGAAAGAATGCCTGGCACTCTTGAAGCCGGGAACGACGGTCGATAGCATTATGGCGTACACCAAAGAGTACATTGAAAGCGACTTGATCGAGAGCCACTCTGATTTTTCAAAATGGCCGCAAAACAACTCGCGACCACAGATGGAGAAAATGCTTGGCGCAAGCGAGCACCTCTTCGGTCTACACGTCGATCCGAAAAATGCGATTACATCTGTTCTATCCGAACAGATCTTTCGAGCGACTGGTTATGTTATGTTTCATGACTCATGGACATGCACAAAACCCGTGACGTGGCTCGGACACGATGTCCTCGCTGAGGCTCTTGCGAGCGGAAAGACTCTGTGAGTCTCGAACGCGGCTTCCAGCTTCATACCGGAGGCCTCAAGTTCGTCGGCTATTCACTCGCTGGAATTTCAACCTCCATTGCGTTTCCTGAGGCCGACGCGCTTTTTGACGTCGCACAAGGCCTTCCCTATCAAACAGGATACAACACGATTCTTCTCACGCACGCCCACATGGATCACGCGTCGGGCCTACCCTACCTGATCTCACAGAAATCAATGCAGAATCGTCCGCCTCCCGTGATCTACATGCCAAAAGAGGCCATCGAGCCCTTTCAGCGAATGATGTCGATCTGGCACGAGATAGATCAGTTTGAGTACGCCTTCGAGTTTCGCGAAGCCAAGCCTGGACATCTGTATCCCCTTAAAGGCGAATACGCGTTTCGAACTTTTCCCACTTTTCATCGAGTACCTTCGCAAGGCTACAACATCGTCGCGCGAAAAAAGCGATTGAAAACAGAATACAAAGCGGCGACACCGCACGAGCTGGGACGACTGCGCCGTGACGGCCATGAGCTTGAAGAGAACTATGAAGAAAATCTGATTTCTTTCACGGGCGATACGCGAATTGAGTTCCTCGATACTGACTACGCTCGCCAAGCCAAAGTCCTTTTTATGGAAGTGACCTATTGGGATGAAAAGAAGTCCGTCGCCAATGCCCGCGAATGGGGACATATTCACTTCGACGAACTCCTGCCCCGGCTTGGCAAAATCGAAGCAGAAAAGATCGTCCTGATCCACGCATCGGCTCGATACAAAACCAGAGAAATCGAACAGATCATTTCTGACCGGGTACCGGAACATCTCAAGGCCAAGCTGACACTTTTCGCGCGACCACTTTAAAGATCACTTATAAATCAAGACTCAGTCCGAGACGTCACCGTGCGACTGAGCCAATTAATTAGAAGCTTTTGCTCTAATTCAGGCTACACTATGAGGACGTTTGCCTGAATGAAAGCCAGGCGCAACCGGCAAGGAGGCCACGTGAGTCATCAGCCCGAAAGCACGTCGACCAAAATGAATATCTGGACCGTCATCGGCGCGTCGAGCGCGGGCACTCTTATTGAGTGGTACGACTTCTACATTTTCGGTTCACTCGCAACGATCATTTCGTCGCTATTCTTCCCCAAAGGGAACGATGTCGTAGCCCTCCTTTTGACACTGGCGACGTTCGCAACAGGCTTCATCATTCGGCCCTTTGGTGCTGTCTTTTTTGGTGCACTCGGCGACATCGTCGGCCGCAAATACACATTCTTAGTCACGCTGATTCTGATGGGTTCGTCGACCTTTGCTATCGGCCTCCTACCAACGTACGAGACGGCTGGCATTTTAGCGCCGCTGCTCCTGCTCTTTCTTCGTCTCCTTCAAGGCTTAGCACTGGGAGGAGAATATGGCGGCGCCGCGACCTATGTCGCCGAGCACTCGCCAAACGAACGCCGCGGTTTTTACACGAGCTTCATCCAAACAACTGCGACAATGGGGCTTTTTGTTTCACTCGGCGTCATCCTCTCGACCCGATCGATCCTCGGCGAGAGCGCCTTCACTGAGTGGGGCTGGCGCATTCCCTTTGCATTGTCGTCGATCCTGGTCGTGTTCTCCTACTACATCCGCCGCAAACTTCATGAATCGCCGGTTTACCAAGATCTCAAAAAAACCGGAAAGGTTTCACGCAATCCCATTCGCGATTCCCTCATGCACAAAGAAAATCGGCGCATGGTGATCCTTGCACTCTTCGGCGCCACAGCCGGTCAGGGTGTGGTGTGGTACACAGGGCAATTCTATGCACTCTACTATCTGCAAACGGTGCTCAAGGTTGACTTCACTCTCGCCAATATCGTTGTGGCTGTTCCACTCCTTGTCGCGACACCATTCTTCATTGTTTTCGGCGGCCTGAGTGATCGCATCGGTCGCAAGAAAATCATGATGACCGGTTGCCTTATGGCGGCTCTAACTTACATTCCGATCTATAGTGCTATGGCCACAGCGTCAGGATTCAACCCGGCAAATCCCGCTGAACCCCTCCATGCGCCAAACACCGCAGTTCTCATGGCCCTCGTGTTTATTCAGGTGTTTTGGGTCACCATGGTTTACGGTCCGATCGCGGCCTTTCTCGTTGAAATCTTTCCCACTCGAATTCGCTATACGTCGATGTCTCTTCCCTATCACATCGGGAACGGTGTCTTCGGCGGATTGGTTCCACTGATCGGTACCTGGATGGTGGATAAGACTGGCGACACCCATGCTGGACTCTACTATCCGATTGCCGTTGCGCTGATCACGTTCGTCGTCGGGACCACCATGCTCAAAGAATCAAACACGCACTCCATCGACACGTAGTCTTCGTCTCAAGATGAGACAAAGACTCAGGAGATTGGAATTGACTGCCGATAAGGTACATCTATGGCACTTGATCGCTTTCGTGGTCCCAATGGGATCTCTCAGATGATCGCACTCATCGAATCAGCATCGCCGGAGCGACGATCGGCTTTGCTGCACTCGCTCCATCTCGAAAACCCAGGTCTAGC
>JAEUWE010000222.1 GCA_016791465.1 Pseudobdellovibrionaceae bacterium | reverse complement strand
TGATTTCATGCGACACTCCGGCGGACATTTCGCCAAGCGAAGCCATTTTTGATGACTGGATAAGTGCGGCTTCGGCCGCTTTTCGTTCTGAGATATCAATAGCAATTCCGACATAGGAGCCATCGGTGAGCCGAACACTGTACCAAAGCGTATCCAGGCGTTGTCCGCGCTTTGTGCGAACTTTGAATTCTCTCCATTCGGACGACCCTGATAGAAGAAACGATATTGCATCGTGGCGTTGGGCCGGATCGTCGAAGAGTATACTTGAAGCATCATGTTGACGAAGGTCTTTGGCGGTCAGGCCGATGAGATTGGAGAACGTCAGATTTGTCCATTTGAACTCAAAGGTGCGACTGTATTCCGCAAGCATCACGGGAAGGTGGTCCGCAATCGCGCGAAAACGTTCTTGCAGCTCACGTTCGCGTTTGGTTGCCCGATGCATTCCGACGATCGCGGCCATCGACTCAAGCAGTACGCTCAGTTCTTCAATGAGATCCATCTTAAACCCATCGGGGCGATCGAGAACAACAAGCAGGCCGGCCAGTTTCGAGCCGAAATACAGGGGAATTCCGGCATAGGATTGAAAGTGGGCCTCTCGGCTTGAACGAGCGTTGTAAATGAGTGGTTTATCCACTCTGAGGGTTTCGTTCGCGAGCTGCGAGAGGCTCGGCTGTGTATGACTTGGGTTGGTGTGTTGTAGAATCGAGAGTTCAGCGTCAGATAGACCAATATGGGCAAGGGCACTTTCGATTTTGGCGGTTCCTTGCTCGGATGTGTCGAAGAGAACAGCGGCGCGAGCTTCTGTCATTTCGAGAACACTGTTCAAGATCTGCACAAAAAGCATGTCAGCATTATACGAAAACTGAATATACTTATCCTGAAGCTCTTTGACGATCGTGAACAGGCGGCGGTTGCGGTACTGCTTCGTCACTTCGCGTGCGTGCGAGTATCCGCGTTGAGCTTTCTTGTCATAAAAGCCGGTCCACTCGAGATACTGATAGCGACCGAGCTTGTTTTTGTAGCGATTGATAAAGGTTTGGCTAAAGGCCAGATCTTTCTGAAAGGCCTTCATCGTATCGGCCAAATCGTCGGGATGGATGAACTCGGTGAATGAGCGTCCCAGCATGTCTTCTGGCGCGAGTCCCATACTGACTTGCCAGGCGTGATTGACGTAAATGAACTGACCGGTGCTGTCGACCTCGCAGTACATGTCGTTTGAGAACTCAAAATACTCACGTATGTTCGCAACGCCAGATGGTGGAGCGGCCGGAGTTTTGAGAGAAGGGGGAGAAGATCGTTGATTCATCGGATCACTTCGATTCTCAACCGGTCGAGGGGTGTATTCAAAGCTTTTTCAGTGCGTGAACACCCATGGTCGGGTCTTGCAAAATGACCCGATTCGAGCTTTGATGCTAAGCAATATATGATGAAAATGTTTAGCGGCTCTCTTTGGGTTTCACTTGTTGGATTCTGCCTGGCTTTTTGGATTGGTTTTCGAGACGGCGGGGTGCCGGCTGCGTTCTCGACGCTTTTCCTGACGGTTGTTTTGGCGGTGCTTGAGGTTTCATTATCGTTTGATAATGCCGTGGTGAACGCGTCCGTCCTTGAACGTATGACGGAGCTCTGGCGCCGTCGCTTTTTGACTTGGGGGATTTTAGTTGCAGTTTTTGGAATGAGGTTGGTGCTTCCGCTGGCCATCGTTGCCGTGATGGCGAACATCAGTCCTGTTGCTGCACTGGTCATGGCGATCGAAGATCCAAAAGGGTACGCCGCGATGATGCTTTCTATTCATGAGACCGTTGCGGCGTTTGGTGGCACGTTTTTGTTTATGGTCGGTCTTGAGTACTTCTTGAACTACGAAAAAGACGAGCACTGGTTGCATTGGATCGAGGCGCCGCTCGCGCGGCTGGGACGGATCAAGTCGGTTGAAGTCATCTTGGCGTTGATCGTCATAATGAGTATGGCGTTTTTTGTTGATGAGCCGGGCCGTCTCAGTTTTTTAATTGCGGGTATTAGCGGGATCATCACATTTTTGATCGTGGACGGTCTTGGCGCGGTTTTGGGAGGTGGCGACGAGAATGTGAGCCAGGCCACAATTCGCGACGCGCATCGAGTGAGCCTAGGACTTTTTCTCTACCTTGAGGTGCTCGACGCCTCATTTAGTTTCGACGGAGTGATTGGAGCCTTCGCGCTGACTCAGAGCCTGTTCCTGATTGCGATTGGACTTGGCATCGGGGCGATGTTTGTTCGCAGCATCACCATCGCACTGGTTGAGCGCGGAACTTTGCAACAGTTTCGCTATTTAGAGCACGGCGCATTCTGGGCTATTTTGAGTCTTGCTGGCTTGATGTACGCCGGTATCTTCGCCCATATTCCGGAAGTTATTACTGGAATATGCGGGGCCTTATTTATCGGTTCGGCTGTCGTATCAAGTCGCCGAGCGAGCGCATCAGTTTGAATCGGTCTTGTTGAGAAGGACTGGTAGTGAGCGCTCGATGAGAGTCAGTTTCGGATCGTCCTTGAGGAACGGGGAGTGGAACTGCAGGCGGTAGTTGATAAAAACGGCACTCGCGCGTTCACAATTGGTTGCGCCGCTTTCGCAGATGAACTCGACTGAGTTTGAACTTGTCGCAAAACACTCGGCCTCAGATGTTGCTTGAGTCGCATTGCCGTTTTGGTCAAGGCAGGAGGGTTCAGCCGGTGTGCCCGAGATCGGCAGGATTTTCGTCGGGTCATCGCTATGTTCGACAATTTCAAATTCAGCTTTGCTATGCGATGGACAGCAGCGCCGATCGCTCGCACATCGGGATTCACCAAGCAGGCAGGCACGAATGAGTTCATTATCTTTAGGCTGCCGTTGAGCACTTCGTATAAGGCTTCCTGGGTTGAGGAGTGCGGATTCGACGGTCAGACGTACGGCGTCTCGAGCTACTAAAGCGTTGAGTCGTTCAACTTGAATACTTTGATTGAACAAAAAGTGGACGAGAATGCCGACAACGGCAAAGCCACTGATAACCAGAAAACCAAATTCGAGTTCGGTAAAACCGTTTTCTGTTCGTATTCGCACGTTCTGATCTTATGGCGAGCGACAAGGTCTCCGCAAGTACCGGCTCGGGCAGGTCTGGATCGTATAGGCCTAGGGACGGCGGCTCAAAATGTCTTTGAGTAGGACGCGGCTTGACGAACTGGGTTCACTCATGGCCAAGGCGAGCGACAACCTTGAGGAGTCATTGAAGGTGCAGATGGTCTCGGTTGAACGCGTCGTATTGCCGATGGTCCAATTGACCGCGCCGAGAGCAGCACAGTCGGGGGATGTGACGTCATTCAAGAGAACTGCGGCAGCTTCGCTTTGCACTTCATTGAGGTTGGAAAGGAGCGTCTGCGAGTCAATTACAGCATTGCCCCAGCGGCAGAGCGCGATTTCGTCCTGGTTATCGGGCTGCACTTCAAACTGGCCACCGTTGGTCACGCAGACTCGGATCAGTGGGTTCGGGCCTGCAAGAGCGGTATTGGTTAGAATATTGAGTGAGGTGAAAAGCATTAAACCCAAAAGAGCCCGTGTAAATTGCATCATTACTCCCCCCTGCATTCCTTTTTGTCCTAACTAAATAGTGCGCATCTCGCAACGACGACTATCAGAATTTCATTCTAGAGTTTGGCCTGACCCCGCTAACGCAATGACGTTGAGATGGCGATGAATTCTGTTCAGGCGCGGGCCGACGACGCGCAAGGGGTCTTGACCGGCGGCTGAGCGCTTGAGACGTCTAAAGGCTCTTGGGAGGGGTTCCATGAGCCATAATGAGCGGTCTGATTCACGTCGCCATTTTTTGCGTCAGGCCAGTGCGGTTATTGCATTTCTGGGGCTTCGTCCCAAGCCGCTCCTTGCTCAGGGATTGAACCCAGGTCCCGCCTCGGCTCCATTTGCGCGGGCGAGTCGTATCGGTGCTCGACCGCAGCCGACAGGCTTGCTTCCCATTCTCCAGGGAGCGACGTCGGATACCGAGACGAATCTGCGCGTACTCGTACCAACTGGGAAAAACTATGACTACACGCTGATCGACGCAAGCGGTGGCCGGCAGCCGCTTCTTCCATATGAGAAAAAAGGCGTCGCGGTGAGTGGTCAGATGATCGAGGCGTTTTTTCTGACCGGACTGGCGCCTGACTCAGTGTACACCTTAGAGGTGGCAGATGGCGCTCGCATTTTAGATCGTCGGTTCTTTAAAACCTATTCGTCGGATGTTTTTGAAAGTCGGGTACCGCTTCGTGTGGCGCTGATCTCTTGTATGAATGATCGCTACAAAAA
>JAEUWE010000190.1 GCA_016791465.1 Pseudobdellovibrionaceae bacterium | reverse complement strand
CTTCGGGGAGGTCTTTGAAAAGAAAAATGCTGTTCTTCAATTTCTTGGCCTGGAAGTGTCTGTTTGGACACTTCCACTGTTTTTTCCCGCCCTCTACTTGATTTGGGGAGGCGCCCGTTACACCCATTATCTCATTCTGATTATGGTGAATGAGAAGATCATCGCCGATCTGCGCGTAAAGGCCGTCGATCAGGCGGTGCGATTAAATTTGAAGTTTCACTCGCAGGTGGAATCGGGCTCAGGCGGTTTAATGAGCCGCATCCTCAATGACACCCAGGTTCTCCAAGTCGGCCTGAGTTTCTTTGGCGATGTTTTACGCGAGCCCTTTATCGCGATCGCACTTCTCGCCTACATGATCGCACTGGACTGGAAGCTCACGCTTGCGCTCCTGGCCTTCTTGCCGATCTTTGTCACGCTCACTCGGCAAATCAGCCGCAGTCTGCGCAAATACGGGCACGCCAATCGCGAAGCGATGGAGAGCGTGACCGCCAACTTGAAAGAAAATCTCGACGGCATTCGCGTGATTCAGTCATTCAACCTTGAAGACACGATGACTGCGCGATTGAAGCGGTCGATGGATCACTATATCGACACGCGACGAAAGATCGTTGCTCGCGAAGAAGCCGTGAGCCCAATCAATGAGTTTTTGGCCAGCAACCTCGTCATGGGCCTCGTGCTGTACATGATGTCGCTCATACTCGAGTCAAAGGCGACGGGTTCTGATTTCTTGGCATTCCTTTTCGCCGCTGGTCAGCTTCAGAATCCAATCAAGCGCCTGCAGGAATCTTTTGTTCGGGTTCAACAGACGATCGTCGTCACCGATCGACTCTTTGGTCTGATCGAAAGCAAGGAGCGCGTTCCGCAAGCTGCAAATCCCCGTCCCTTCCCGAAAGATTGGAAGACCATCGAGTTTCGCGACGTTCGTTTTCGTTATGGCGACGCCGATGTTTTAAAAGGTATTAACCTGACCGTCCGCCGCGGCGAGGTCATTGCCCTTGTCGGGTCCAGTGGATCTGGAAAATCGACCTTGGTTAACTTGCTCGAGCGCTTCTACGATCCGACTTCGGGATCAATTCTTGTCGACGGCATTTCACTCAGCGAGTTTGACGTCAAAGGCGTTCGCGACAACATCGCGCTCGTCACTCAAGATGTGTTCCTATTCCGCGACTCGATCGCCGCAAACATTCGTTCTGGCCGAGGTGAGATTCTGGAACAATCCGGTGATCTCGAAGAGATTGAGTCCGCCGCTAAACACGCGCACGCGACCGACTTCATTGCCAAAACACCGGGAGGCCTTCAGGCCAACGTCGGTGAGCGCGGAGGCCAGCTCTCAGGTGGTGAAAAACAACGGATTTCAATCGCCCGCGCCTTCTATAAGGACTCACCAATTCTCATTCTCGACGAAGCGACAAGTGCTCTTGACTCGGTCAGTGAACAAGAAGTCCAGAAAGGACTGCAGGAGCTGATGGTTGGTCGTACCGTCTTTGTTATCGCACATCGTCTCTCAACTGTTCGCTCAGCGACTCGGATTCTCGTTATGAGACACGGCGAAATCATTGAATCTGGAACTCACGACGAGCTATTGAAGAACTCTGGCGAGTACGCCAATTTTCACCGTCTTCAGTCCAGCCCGGTCCTTTTGCCGTCAAACTAACAGACGGGTGTTCGATCAATATACAGATGTCAGCCGAAAAGCGATCTGTAAACAAAAGTGATGGCCGACCACGATAAATGCTCTGGTCCAATCTTTGGATAACCGAAGAGTAAGGGGTGAGGTGCACAATGTGGGGGAATCTCATTTTGAAACTCAATACAATGGCGAAGAATAATCCCGGAATCTGGGTGGCGGCAGGGCTGATGATTGCACTGCCAATCGCCTACACCAATTGCTCAGCACAAATGGCCTTTGAGATGAGCGAAGACTCGCTGCGCTCGGCGCTCAATTCGTCAGGATCGGTCGTCATCAATAACGGCGCTGATTTTACGAATTCTAAAAATGTCATTCTCAACATCTCGCATATCTCGGCGACACAGATGTATGTCACTGACGATCCGACATGTGCTTCTGGCGGAACCTGGGAGCCAATTTCAAGCATGAAGGCCTGGGAGCTGAAGGATCGCAATCAACAGGTCGCCCTTTATGCGAAGTTCACAAACGAGAACCAATCGAGCGTTGAGAGCGAATGTTTAAGCGACTCAATTGTTCATGACGATATCGCACCAACCTTATCAGTTGGACAACCGGCCGCCTTTACGAATCTATCCAATATCGAAGTGGCTATTGCTGCCACCGATAGCGGCTCTGGCATTGATCGTTCAGTTTGTGTTGATTCACAATCGAACGCCAGCGTTGATTGTGGAGCGAAACTCGTCGTCGCAGCCGCCAGTGAGGGCGCTCACGCTTACGACATCGCCGCAGTTGATCGCGCCGGAAATAAATCGCCGTCGCAAAACGTAGCCTTTGTTGTTGACCGCACCGCTCCGACCGTTGCGCTCAATCTTACACCTTCAAAGATCTCAAACGCCGTAAGCTCTGAGTTTCGATTTACAGGAGCCGATGGACTTTCCGGTATCGATCGACTTGAGTGTCGTCTTGGAGCCGCACCATTTGCAGCCTGTGTATCACCGCTCATGCAGAATCACTCACAGGGTGCACAACACTTTGAAGTTCGATCGGTCGATCGCGCTGGCAACACTTCTTCTCCGGCCGTCTACGATTGGACAATCGATTCATCGGCACCGACCGTCACGATCACGAAAATGCCGTCCTCCTTCTCGAATTCTGCGGTGGCTCAATTTGAGTTTGTCGGAGTAGATGATGGACAGCCACTGAATACTTTTGAATGTCGCCTGGACAGCGCCGCCGCTGTCCCCTGTACTTCGCCTACGAATTATACAAGCCTTTCAGCCGGCAACCATACCTTCTCCGTCATCGGTATTGATGGCGCCGGGAACCGGAGCGCAGCCGCAAGCTACACGTGGATGGTCGACACGACTCCGCCAACAGTAACGATCGTCTCTGCACCAGACGTAAAGTCCACTATTCGAACAGGCGACTTTCTCTTTAGCGCAGCGGACAGTGGGAGCGGTGTCGACGTTATCGAATGCCGCTTGGATTCGGACGCATTTGCAGCGTGTGGTTCAACAAAGTCTTTTGCGAACCTAACAGAAGGCGCGCACGTCGTTGAAGTTCGATCGAAAGATCGGGCCGGAAACCTCTCTTCCATTGCCACACACCGGTGGACGGTTGATACGATGAAGCCGGTCGTTACAATCACGAGCGGACCTAATCCATACGTCAACGTCAAAGTCGCAACAATCGCCTTCACGATCACCGACGCTGACGCCTCAGCGACCGCAGAGTGCCGAGTCGACAGCGGTTCCTACGCTGCCTGTGCGTCGCCGAAACTTCTGACAGACCTGGCGGCCGGCAGTCACACGATTTGGATTCGGGCAAAAGACTCTGCCGGCAACATGTCGGCCGAAGTCAGCCGCAGCTGGTCCATCGACTTGACACCGCCTGCAATCAATATCGGTCAGTCGCCACTGGCGATCCTCTATACAGGAGCGGAACCGGAGATTGCGTTCACCGCCACCGACGCCGGCTCGGGCCTCGACACGGTTCTTTGCGGACTTCAGGCAGCACAGCAGAATTGCGCCGCCACTTACAGCTATAAGTTCCCGAAGCAGGGACCTGGAAGCTACGTTTACCTCATCAAGGCGACAGACAAAGCCGGTAATGAGGCGACGCAGACTATCGCGTGGTCAGTCACAAATAATGTCATCGACGTCAATCAGAACGTCAGCGTCAATCGCTCAAACAAGCTCGACATCCTTGTGGTTATCGACAACTCGGGCTCAATGAACACAGAGCAAGCCAACATGGCTTCGCGCTTCGGGACCTTCTTAGACCAGCTCTCTGGTATCGACTGGCAGCTTGGAATTGTCTCGACGGACGTGGATTCTGATGCCGACAAAAAAGACGGTCGCCTTATCCAGTTTGAAAATGGATCTGGCGCAGGCACCGGCCAGTACACAATCTCGTCGGCTATGCCAATTGCGACCGCAAAGTCTTGGTTTGGCGACACCATTCAGCGACCAACAAACGAGGGATCTGGAAACGAGCAGGGCGTCGCAGCGGCCTATCGCGCTCTTCAGCGCAGTCAGCAGACTGGCAATTCGATCAGCTTGCGGAATGCGGCGCTGTTCCGCTCCGATGCCGCATTGGCTGTGCTTGTTGTTACCGATGCTGACGAAACAAACCCAAAGGGTACTCAGGTTCAAAATAAGCCAGAAACACTGATTGGTTATGTAAAGTCATTGTGGTCGAGCAAACCATTTAGCTTCCACTCGATTATCGTGCCGATTGGCGATTCGCAGTGTAAGAGCATCAACGGCAACGAGAGCTATGGCTACAACTACGATACGCTTTCGCAGTTAACAGGTGGAATCCGCGGTACCGTCTGCGCTAGCGACTACTCGGTCCAATTGAAAAACATCGGCCAAAGCACGCAAGATCTCATCACTTCGGTATCGCTAAACTGTACGCCGGTTGACCAGAACAATGACGGACAGCCCGACATTCAAATCGTGACTGCTGACGGATCACCAGCACCGACTTTTGTGCTCGAAGGCATGCGCCTAAAACTGTCGGCACCATTGCCTGTCGGCGCCAATCAGGTGCGCTACATGTGCCCCGCAATATAGTCAAAATCTGATGAGAACAAATGGCTCTTTCTACTTACCGAAAGAGCCATTGAGTTCGATGCGCTGGAAAATGTCGACGACTGAATCCGACATCCATCGACGCAGTCTTCGCTCTCCATAGGCTGCCTAAACAGGCTTTTGCCGCCCAACCAAACTCCGCACCCAGACCTTTTGTCGCATTATACATGCCGATTGCGTCAGTTTGAGACAGAGATTGTCGCCGGAGCTGGCCCATAATCGAGCTTCGAACCCACTGTCCAAGTCTTGCTCAAGGCCGTCCAAAGTTTTGACGATAAGGTTTTAGTCAGTGCCGGAAGACCTTAAGGAGGCGATCGTCATGATCAATTGGGATGAGTTTGAACATATACATGTCATCCGAAAGCTAAAACAGATCCTCGCGTCGTGGTGGAACGTCGACACCATTTTTACCGATGAGCGTGGCTATCTAAAAGGCTTCGATAAAGTAAAGATGACTTATGCCAACCCTGGTTGCGCGTACCTCATGCAGAAGGACAGCGCCGTCGATAATCTTGCCGAAGTGGTTAGCAAGACACTTGAAGATCTTCGACTTTCAGAAAATCGCTACTCGATTCGCAAGTGGGATCTCGCCGGTTTTGATGTCGGTATTTTCCCAATTTGGATCGACAATGACCTCGTCGGAGCTGTCGTCGGACTTGGTTTCTTTAAGGACTTCACTCCTGCCCGTGCCACCGAGGTCCGCGAACGTCTCGCCGCGTTTGGTGCATCGAACGAAGTCATCGAATTGACTCTCGCGAAAAGCCGTACACTCGACGAAGACGCCCGCGCGAAATTCGTATCGCTTGTTGAGCTCACATCACAAGAGATCGTCACGCTTCACGTTGAAATCACTCAGCGCGAAGACCGCATTCGTGAATTGAACAAAGAGCTCGGCAGTCGGTACAAATACGATTCGATGATCGGAAAATCGAAGCCGATGCAGGCTCTCTATTCCCTTCTCGATAAAATTCAAACAGCTGACTCAACCTGTCTGATCCAGGGTGATAACGGTACCGGTAAGGAGTTGATCGCGAAAGCGATTCACTATAACTCGCTTCGCAAAGACAAAGCCTTTATCATCGCAAACTGCGGTGCCATCCCAGAAGGACTTCTTGAGAGCGAACTCTTTGGTCACATGAAGGGCTCTTTCACCGGCGCGATCGCAACCAAAAAAGGTTTGTTTGAAGTCGCCGATAAAGGAACGTTCTTCTTGGACGAAATCGGCGAGATGCGCCCACAAATGCAGGTGCGTCTCCTACGCGTTCTACAAGAGGGAACATTCACTCCTGTTGGCTCGACCGAAAGTAAAAAAGTCGACGTTCGCGTCATCGCGGCGACAAACCGAAACCTTCGCGAGATGGTTGAGCGCGGCGAGTTCCGTGAAGACTTGTACTATCGCTTAAACGTTATCAACATTCGCGTTCCGCCGCTTCGCGAACGCAAAGAGGACATTCCACTTCTGACTGATCACTTTCTGGCCAAAGAGTCAGAAAAAGGCGGCCCGAAGAAGGTTCTCACTAAACGGGCATTGGAAAAGCTTTATGACTATCCATGGCCCGGTAACGTTCGCGAACTTCAGAACGAGATCGAGCGCATCGTGGTGCTGTCCGGTACCGAAACTAAACTGACAGCCGACATGCTTTCGCCAAAAATCCTTGAGATCGGCGAAAAGGCCAAGGTTCAAGGAGCCCGCGTACACGGCAAACTCAAGGATGCCCTTGAGGAACTCGAGCGCGATATGATCAAAGAGGGATTGCGACGCACCGGCTGGAACAAGTCGAAACTCGCAAAGGAGCTCGGCATCAGCCGCGCCGGCCTCATCATGAAGGTCGAAAAGTACGGTCTCGATAAACGTCGAATGGCGAAGTAACATCCGCCATCAATGCCGATCGAAGCGAAAGTCCGGGGCCATCGCCTCGGACTTTTTTATTCTACAAAATCGATCTGAAATTCAACGCGCCGATTCTTCTGACGACCCTGCAAATTGCCGTTGTCGGCCACAGGATTCTCTTCGCCAAAGCCAACAGGTTCAATTTTAGAGACAGGCAGCGAGAACTTTTTCGCAATATAGGCCATCACTGTTTTTGCCCGTCGTTCGCTCAGCTCAAGGTTGTAAACCGCATCGCCACGCGAATCTGTGTGCCCTTCAATGCGAAGACGCTGAATTTTTGCGATATCTGTCTTCGCAAAATAGTCATCTAGATCGGGAATATCTTTCGCCCGTAAATCAGCCGAGTTTGTCGCAAAAAGAATTGCGGCATTTAAACGCATCGACTCTTTTCGTTTCGGTACAGCGACAGCCGCCGCCGTCTTTGGAGGAACAACTTCGAGTGACGCCGTCTCTGCACACGGAGCACCGAGAACCCAGTTGATACCGGCATAGATTCGCGCCTCCGGACTTCCTAGCGAATTAAACAACTGGGTCCCGCCGCCAACGTGAAGTGCGAGATTGTCTTGAAGGTCGTGCTTTACTCCCAATTGCCACTCAAGCGAGTTCGGCGATCGCTGCGATCCTGAGTTGTTGGTTTCTATCGATTGGCCACCAAACACCTCCGCAATGACCTTGGTGTCAACGCTCGTGAAATAGTAGCTGGCGGCGCCCGAGTAGATCAGCTGATTACCCAGGGGCTGGAATGGAACTCCAGCAATCTGACTCCCGGGATTGCGCCAGCGATGACCGACGTTTGCTGCCATCGACCACTTATCAATAGTGGTGTCGGCAACGAGTTCGAGATTCAATGTTGGTCCGCTATTTTCACCCTCAAACGGATTGTTTTTAATGAGGTTCTGGTTGATCGAGGCCACCGCCGCAAATCCGCCCTGCTCGTCGCCAGAGAACTTGTACTTGGCATTCAGCTTGATCTCGGTGGCACCCTTCGATTTGTAGTTTGAACTCAGTGTTGGATCCGAAAGATCCTGATCGAGAACAAAGGGAACGTTGACGCCGACATCCCAGTTTTTCTGCAAACCAAATCCAGCGCTCAGGTCCGCACCCCAGATTTTGTCGTCAGGTTTATTCCCCGCACGATACACTCGACCTGTGCCATCGGTGTAGTCTCGAGTATAAGTTAAAGTCTTGATGGAGTAGTTGGTGAAAAATCCAAAGTTAACAGTACACGGCTGCAGCGTTTCGGAAGAATGAACCGTTACAAAATCAAGACCACCGGTCATGGGATTGAATGACTGATAGGCTGTTCCACAGATGTTTCCGTGAGAAACTGAAGTGGCGAAAAACACCGTGGATAGTCCACATAAAGTCACAAGTCGTCGCGCGTCGAAAAGCATCGCAATTCTCCATTGTCTCAATACGAGACATTCCAAGCTGAAGCCGAGAGAAATTCAACACTTCTTCAATGCTTGCCTTAAACTTAGATCAGGTTGGAAGTCGGCCGGGGGAAACAATGAAGTCACTGAAGCAGTTGAGTCGCACTCAGCGAATGGGTCTCATCTTTGGCGCAATCGGTGCGACAGTTCTTTTGAGCTATCAAAATTGTGCCGAGGTTCAATTCATAGACCCGACTGGAGCGCAGAAAAATGCCGCAACCGGCACCGTTACAACTCGAGTGATCACACTTAAGCCCTCGGCGTCGACATCGACGCCAACGACACCGGCAAAAATACTTCTCGTTATCGACAATTCAAGGTCGATGGTCGGCACTCAAGAGAAACTCCGCGCAAGTCTGAAGTCACTTCTACTTCCACTTCAAAAGCACCCGGTATCGGTCAAAATCATTACAACTTCATCCGTTGCCAGTGTTCCGGACCTGGAAGAACAAGGGTGGTCGGTCAAAAACACGACTCTCGGTCCAAATACTCCGATTTCAGCCGACTGGAAGTCTCGGTTCCAAATGCGAGATGGCGATGTCTTCGCCAATGGCTACGATGTTTACTACACACTGAATCGAAAGAACTTATTTGAGATCGACGCGCAAGATACCCAATTCGATTCAAAAATCGAAAGCATCAAATCGCGAATTCTCTTTTTGAGTGAACTCACTGCTGGATCTGACCGCGAGCAACCGCTTTGCAATACCTTGCTCGCTCTCTATGACCGCGGTCCCAATCAGTTCTTTAATAAAGGCGACTTCGGCGCCGTGGTCGTGATCACCGACGAGGACGATGGCTCGCGCTGGCACACATACGACACGACAGAACATCGTCGCGATTGTCGAAATCGGTACACCTATGGCGCGATTGGCAATCCGTCACATCCCGCACAGGATCGTGTCGACTACACTCTTGGCTTCTGGGGCGTTCGCTTTCAGGTATCCTACGATCTGATCAACGATGGAGCCGCCGAGCCAAAAACTGGGGGCGGCGATAACGGCGGACTTCCGGTTTTGCCGGCAGAACGCAGTCAAGTTGCCGGCCGGGCTGCAACGGAAGTCCTTGCGTGTACGGATGCTCAACGCGAGCGAGCGCTCGGTTATGCCAAGTATCTTTTCCCTTCACCCAAAAATGCCAATGTTAGAATCGCCAAGTGCGAAGTGAAATCGAGTTGGACTGCGCTCTATGGGTTTGGCGAAGGCGCAGGCGAACGGTGCACGGATCGCTTCACTGTAAACCAAGTTGAATACACCAATCTCTACGACTACTACGAACGTGCCAAAGGCATGCTGCTGGCGCCGGGACAGTGTAAACGGGCCGTGACCCGCGTCACTGGCTATCGGTCGTTCTCGCAATTCTACATCGATGGCGCAACCGATCCGAATATTCTCAATGCTGGTCAACTCCCAGCCAACCAACACGGAGAGAGCATTAAACGCGCACTCGTGTTACGTGCAACGGAGCTCTTCGAATCAAGTTCGTTCTTCCACTCGGCCATCATTCACAAAGACCGTAGCTGCGTCGGCGCCAATCAATCGGTTGCGACCCGATACGCCGAGCTCGGTGCCGGCTCGGCCATTGAAAGCGCATTCCGCACAGTCTCAATTTGCAGCAGCACTTATGACACCGCGATGACCGATCTCTCTCAACGCATCAAGCAGATCGTCGACCAGAAAATTGCGCTGCCGACACTTGAGTCCGGCGAGTCGATCGTACTTGTCGAACTCATTCGGGCCGGAACGCGAAGCACTCTTCAGGAGGGTGTCGACTATACAATTGATGC
>JAEUWE010000159.1 GCA_016791465.1 Pseudobdellovibrionaceae bacterium | reverse complement strand
CTTTCCCTATTGAGAAAATTGACTTGGGAGATGATCAGTCGAAGTGGTTGTTCAATGATATCACATCGACCTATTCGATCGGACGAACAAAGAACATCGTAACGGGCGAAGCAATGTACAATGTCATCATGGAAATGTATGGGTACAAACTTCCGTAGTTGCTCTTGCTTCGTCGGAGGTAAGGTGCGGATTCTACGCTGTTAGTGTCATGATGAGAGGCTTACCTTTTGTAATCACCAGCGTGTGTTCGTATTGAGCTGTGAAGACGCCAGGATTGGTCACAAGCGTCCAGCCGTCGCCGTTTTCAAAAACCTCGCGACCGCCTGATGAAATGAAAGGCTCGATTGTGATGACTTGGTTTTCGCGCAAAATGCGGCGATCGTGTTTATCGTAGTAGCCGGCGATGAAGCCGGGTTCTTCGTGAAGAGCGCGACCGACGCCATGGCTGCCAATGTTTTCAATGACGGTAAGGCCGCTTCTTGTCGCCTCGGCTTCGATCGCGTATCCGATACGATTCAGTTTCGCTCCGGCGCGGGCCTCCAGCATTGCATTCTCGAGGGCCCTCTTGGCGGCGGAACAAATCTGCAGATGGAGCTTTGATTCAGGTGGGACGATGGCAGAGCCACCCGTGTCGGCGAAGTAGCCGTCGAGCTCGGCCGACACATCGATGTTCACGAGATCGCCAGCTTTGATGACTCGAGGGCCAGGGATGCCGTGGGCCGCCTCTTCATTCACGCTGATACAGGTGTATCCTGGAAAATTATAGGTCAATTGTGGTGCAGAGCGTGCTCCATGCAGCGAAAGGTAATGGCCGCCAATGGAATCGAGTTCGGCGGTGGTGATGCCGGGCTCGAGCTTTGATTGCATGTGCTGAAGGCAGCGAGCGACGACTCTGCCAATCTGCCGAAGGCCCTGGAGATCTTTTTCTGAATTGATCGACATGTTTTAAGTCTAGCAGAAGTTGCGAGAGAGGTCACCGATCAATCAATACGCCATCATATTAAAACGCTCATAGGGAAAGCGGAAGCTCTGGCCCTTTTCGTTTCCGAACTTAAACCAGTCAGGGTGTTTGCTGTGACGTTCGCCGGGTGGGTTAATCATGTTCCAAGCGGCGTCGAAGATACGTCCATCTGGAAGTTCGATCCATGAATGGCCGACACCGCGGCCGCCGAGCTCGTCGATCACATTGGATCCCAGCACCAATCGGTGTGGGATCCGGAGTGTTTCAAGAATGAGACTGGCGGTAAGGGCGATGTGGATACATCGGCCTTCGCCAACAGTAAGATATTGTTCGAGTGGAACCGCTGGAAATGCGATATCGGTTTTGAAGATTAAGTTGTTGATGCTCCGAGACTGTTGGTAGTTGTCGAGAGCAAGCTTGAAGACACGGGCTCGCTCATCGTTGTACTGCACTTTGAGCGACGTACTTCGGGAGAGAACGGACTCTTCGAAACGTTCGAGCGGATTGTTGGCGAACTGATTCGTTTGAAAGCGAATGAGATTTGGGAGTTCGGAGTTGAGGCGTTCGAGGATCTGGTTCTCTGTCCTTCGAGCTCTAATTTTTGTTATCGAGGAGGAGCCAAAGGTCTTTCTGATGAATGCTTTTAGGGCAAGATCGAGTTTCGAGTCAGAGGATCGGTCGACCGCAATGAAGGGCTTCCAAAGTGTTCCATCTGAAATCACAAATCGACTTGGTTTGGAGAGTAGAAACGGGGTCTCGTTCGGATTGAGATCGGCAAGACCAGTCAGTGTCGGACTCACTGATGACCAATCATTTTGATAGTGCACGATCGGAACTGAGACGGTGATGAGATTGAAGTCATTTTCAAGTTCAACAGCTGCCGCATTCATCACTCCGACCCGTACGGTGATTCCGGTGTTTTCTTTCTCTGATGAGGACAGCGGTGTTTCGCTCAGTGACTGGGCAAAAAGAGGAATCGGTGCACCGATACTGACGGCAAAAAACAAGGCCAGGCCCTTTAATAGGACATGGCGATGAGATGTCAGTGTCGGGCCAGGTGTCATCTTTAACCGCCGCCGGAGATTCGTTTCATCGTTTCTTCGTCGCGCAGGTGCTCAAGAAGGGCCCGCTGCCAGCGGACATAGTCTGTCCAATTCTCGACTTTGCGTTTTTGTTCCGGGTCTTGGCAGAATGATGATTGTGAATCGAGCGGAGCATAGCGGACAGGTGAGCAGAGCGAGAGGTTCTCGACCATTTTGTCAAAGTAGCGGTCGATATCGATGAAGTATTCGTTGTAAAATGCTTCAGTTGAGCGATCGATAAAGCCATCGCCGTTAACGTCCGTGCCGTAGAATCCTTCCTCGTTGTAGGCGTTTGAGCTTGCGCCAATTTTGTCGGGATCGGTAAAGAACAGGAATAACGCGCGGGCGTCAGTGCGCTCTGTTTTGCCGTCGGCCATCTTGATCTCGTAGTCTGTCTTTGAGTCGAGGTGTTTGCGATAGTAGTTGTACCACTCGGTCACGGTTGGGACTTCTTTAAGTGATTTGTCGTAATGGTTGTCGAGAACATACCATTTTCCGTCGGTTCCGCGAGCGGCAGTTGCCACATGGAATTGCCATGTGCCAACTGGAATCGGAATTCCGAAGAGTGGTGAGTGCGGCTCCATTTTTCCGACGATAAACACTTTCTTTATAGACTCTTTCACCAGTCCGCGAAGGCCAGCCTCGTTGGCGTAGTAGTAGGCGCGACCGAAACAGAAGCCGTAGGCATCTTTCGGGTCGTATTTACTCTTGAAGTCACGGCGATCATCGTAGGCTGTCGTTGCTTCGATTGCCTGCAGCGTCTTGATGCGTTGTTTGAGATTGAGGGCCGCGACGCGGTTTTTGGGTGCATTGGGAAACTCGAGTGCCTCCATTTTGGCAATGAGGTCGAGGTTTCGTTTAATCACGGCGCGTTCGACGCGGTCACCATTGCCGCGGCTGGCGCGGATAATGTCGCCAAGCTCGTTGGTCTTTGCCTGATAGAGGTCCACCCCAATGGGGAGGCCGGTTGTGCTGTCGATGCGTGAATAGTGCTTTTCTGCATCAAACTCGGCCCGATCGGGTAGCTCGCCGACGGCGAGACGCCGAGAATCGGCGGCGAAGCTGTTCTGGCACAGAATTGTTGCAAGAATTCCAAGGGTGATTGCGACTTTTTGCATGGAGTGTCCTCAATTGAGCATGGCCCGTAACTAGGTTTGAGAAGAGGCCTTTTTCGTAAACCGACATATTGACTGCATATTGGATGCCTGGGATTGAAAGGGCTTTCTGGATCTTGAGAAACCAGCGGTGATAGACACTGGAAACATTGGAAAAGGGTGAATGCGATTGAGTGGCGCACTGATCGTGAGTAGGAGGTACAAAACGTTTTAGTGACCCTTCCTATCATCTCTTTTGATCATGGGGAGCGCATCACGCGATCTGGAGTATTTGTGCGGGCCCTTGTCTTTGTTCTTTTTGTTTTGTCGCTGCATTCCGTTTCATTTGCCAATCCACCTTCGCTGCCAGCCTCAGACGATCCCTATAAGGCGTCGCTGATGTATGCTTTTTTAGCTGGTTCCGACGCCAATCAACATCGTGAAAAGTTGAGCTTGTTTCCCGACCGCCAGAGCCTTCCGGTTCTTGGTGAACGTGCCGACTTTACATTTTCATTCTATCCCCTGCGCAGTGGCGCTCCGCTGGTTATCTATATTGGAGGTCTTGGAGCTCACCATACCGACAGCTCGTTTGCTGCGTTCGCGAATGTGGCTCAAAGTCGTGGTTATAATGTGTTGGCATTTTCGTCGACGATGAATTGGAGCTTTGCTCTCAGCGGAAGCCGCAATGGTACGCCAGGGCAGACCATGGACGACGCACAAGATCTGTACGTCGCGATTGAAAAGGCAATTCGTCATGTAAAGAAAAAATATGGCTATCAGTTTGGTCAGGTGGGGATTTCGGGGTTTTCGCTTGGTGCGCTGACGTCGGCTTATATCGCAAAGCTTGATCTGGCAGAGAAGCGAATCGGAATTGACTCACTTCTTATGGTGAATGTACCCGTCGATGTTGGTTATGGCATGTCGGTTCTCGATTCGCTCTATGCTGTTGGCGACTCATGGCCGATTGAGCATAAGGAAAATATTGGCGGATATGCGATCAACTACTACCTGCGGTCTATTGATGATCTGACAAAGGGGCGGACAACGCTTGAGAAGGTTGTGCTGAGTTTTGGTCTGACGACGGATCAAATTAAGTTCGTTATTGGGCGTCAGTTTCGTTCGTCGCTGCGTGATGCTTTGGTGAGCTCGCAGTCGGTTCAGGACCTTGGCGTGTTGAAGTCAAAATTTAGTCGGTTTAATCAGAATGATCGACAGAATGAGGCCTTTCGGTTTTCATTTCGAGACTATAAAGAAAAGGTTCTTCTTCCGGCGTGGCAGCGTCGGCACGGAACTGATGGTACAGTGAATGATATGATGGCGCAGTCGGGGCTGGCTGAGGTCGCGGCCGATATTGTGAAGCTTCCGTCGGTCACTGTGATCCATACGGAGGATGACTTCTTATTGCGTCCCGAGGATATTCAATTTCTCCGGGACACATTTGGGTCCAATCTCAAGCTCTATCCACGAGGCGGGCATGGCGGCAATCTCTTGAACGTCAAAGTGACTGGTGAAATGGTGATGGCACTAGAGTCGCTCAATCACCGCCTTCGCTAGGGTGCTTTAAATCGTTTAAAGAAGTGGCATTGAGCGACGGCTTGCCCTTCGTAAGCCATGACAGTCTGCCGACCAAGCGCCGGGTTTGCGCTCAGGCAGACGCTGTCCTCGGCGCACTCGAGGCGAACGTAGAGTGCCTTCTCGTCGCGACGAAAACGGTAGAGACGAGCATCTTCGTCCGGTGTTCTGAGGCCGACGACGAATGTTTCACGGCGCTGTTCGACTGGAAGTGCAAGCTCTGAACTAAAGCTGAGGGCGAGATCAACGACCGAGCGATATTGACGGGCATCCATTTTGTCATAGCGATCTGGTGAGGCCTCTCGGTCGACGAGCGGAATCAGGCGCAGCGCGGCCCCCAAGGGGCCTGCTGTCTTCTCGCCGTCCATTGTTGCGATAGCGAGAGCCGCGACGGGTTTCATTGGGTGATCAGTGTAGTAGCAGCGTCCAAGATAAACTCCTCGGATCGATCGAAGCGGAACACCCTCTCCTGCTCGATAGGCGTCGACCACTTGGTCGAAGTAAGTCACACCAGCGCCAACTTGAGGTTCAACAGAGAGTCGATGAAGTGGTCGGGGTCGGAGAAGATCAAGCCGTGCATGGGCGTTGATGGCGATAAGTGAGAGGGCGAGTAAAAGGGTATTGTGTCTTCGCACAGATCCTCCGTTTGTTCATTCTCTAGTCATCACGAAGCTGGCGATGAGGGGAGTTAAATGTTTTGATCTAAGCCATCATGATTCATTATGCCGACGGGTATTGTGGTTTGAGTTGAAAGGGATGGTTCGTCGAACAAATGTCGGTTTTAATGGACACGGGGGTGTTCTTGGAGTGGATCAGTTTCTTTTTCTTTTTGGTGGCAGCGGTCGTTCACTTGATGTTCTTTGTAATGGAGTCGATTTTATTTCAACGCAAAGGTGGGCATAAGATTTTTAACATGAAAGAGACTGACCATGACGTGGTGAAGGTCTGGGCCTTCAATCAAGGATTTTATAATCTATTTTTATCTCTCGGCATGTTTCTGGGATTGTACTTCGTGCTGCAGCTCAAAGTTGTATTGGCCGGTGCGATGACTGGGTTCTGCGGAGTTTCGATGGTTGGAGCTGGGATTGCGCTCTGGTTTTCGGCGCCACATTTACGTCGTGCAGCTCTTATTCAGCTCGTGCCGCCGCTTCTGGGGCTGCTGTTTGTTGCAGGTCACGTAGCGAAGTATCTTTAGTTTTTTGTGAGGCGAGGCCAATTGCGCCTGCCGCGGCAAGCGTTTGCAGATACTCGAGTTCTTGTTTTGCCGAGGTTCCCTTGAGGAATTTGTTAATCTGGCAAATCTTCCCCGCATTAAGGGACTGAACGAGCTTAAGAAAGGCATGCGAGGTTTTTTCGTCCACCACGGAGCCCGCAAAGGCGAAGAGCGTATGTGATTCCGTTTTGAGCTGGCTCCAGAGAATAGGTATCGACGACTGGAGTTCAATGCTGGAGTTCATCTTAAGTATTGCGGTCGGTGACTTTTTTGGAACAGTTTTAAAGCCCTGCTTTGAGTTATGGATTGTCCACGAGCGAAGAAATGCGTCATGAAGTTCGTCGACTGAAAGTTCTTTAACGGCAGCGATGGCTTTGAGGTGAAGATCGGGAAGCGTCTGAATGCAGCCATTGGCGGTCGGAGGAATGGTAAACGCCGTGGTGACTTGGTGGCGCGTGTGTTTGAGCTTCTTGCCGATGACTGGCGCCAGAGTTTCAAGTGCGGTCTTTTCAAACGGCTGATCGACCCAAACGCCCAGACTCCAAGTTGCGGTGAACGAGCCATCAGACTCGGCGATGTGCCAGGCGCTCGATGGCCAATAGGTCATATCTCCTGGAGAGGCCGTGACCAGTTCGGACGCTTTTTTAAATTTTTCGTAGCGATGGGCTCGTATGAGGGTCGGATGTTTTTTGACAAACTCCGGCTTCCAGATACGAAAACGTTTGGTGCCAACAATGGGAAAGCTAAAGACGCCACAGTTGTCGACGTGGACTCCGAACGGTGT
>JAEUWE010000158.1 GCA_016791465.1 Pseudobdellovibrionaceae bacterium | reverse complement strand
TGTGATTCGCGCAAACCCGACGATTTGACGTACACGCTCGATCATTTTGAGCAAAAGCTATTGCGATTGCCTGCGATGATGGCAACAGCGGCCGGGCGCCGCGAAGGCGAAAGGCGAGCCCAGGTCATGCGGGACTACTTGGCGGCATTTCGGCTGGAGATTCAGTCGTAGTCGAAGGTGAGACAAAAAGCGTCTTTGGTTGCGGGTATTTTGTCTCGATGCCTATTTGGCTGTGCAAGTCTTACCGGACAGCAAAAGAACGCAGTTTTCTAGATGAGGTGTCGCGTGTATTCTTGGCGACATGAAAACGATATTCGCCTTTTTAATTGTTGCACTGGGCAGCGGTGTGGCGCAAGCGCGCGTTGAGTATGCCGTTCGCAATGGTTTTGTCAGTTGTATGCAGTGCCATGTGAGCCCGGCTGGAGCTGGTATCCGCAATATGGGCGGAAAGCTTTATGGCTTTAAGAACTACGAGTCCAATCCGCTATCGCAGTCGGAGCTTTACCAAGCGGATATTCGATCGGCGTTCATGCATACAAGCTCTGAAAAGCTGCCTTCGCGACGCGGTTTTATGGTGATGTCGACCAATGGCGCCGTGTCGCTGCCGATCGTCAAGAGCGACGAAGGTTGGTCGATGGGTTTTGTTGGAAGTTACGGTTTTGGAATGCTCGAATCGGGCCTTCGGGACTCATACGCGATTTTCACGGCGCCTGGTGGCAAGGGCCTGGTCGATGCAGTTTTGGTCGGACGCACCAAACCTGCATTTGGTTTGGCAACGGATGAGCATCGAACTTATGTGCGCCTGCAGTCGCGCACGACGTACGCTCTTCGCGATTTTGAAACGGGCGTTATGGTATCGGGAACACCGCTCTACTCCGTTCACTATGACTTGATGATGACAAGCGGCGAAAAAACACTCGCCGGCGCTGGCGGAAGTTCGGGAAGTTCAACAAGTCCTTGGGGGCTTTACGCCAATGTTCGAATGATTCCGTTCCATGGACCGCTAACATTGGGTGCAAGCTATAATCAGCAGGGGAATCAGAATCTGAGTTACGATGCTGAAGCGATGTCGGCATCGGCCGGTGTGGCGCTTGAAAAACTCACGTTCGGTTTGCTGCCAGGAGTGTTTCTTGTCGAGGGTGCTCGCGCACACGGATGGAACAATCAAACGATGAACCCTTCGCTTGCATCGACATTTGGCGCGGCGGCACAAGCGGGATGGTTTACGGCATTTGCGGACGCATGGTCAGAGGCCTTGCTTGCGCAGCTTTCTCTCGACCTGAGTCAGCACCTCACAGCACTTGGAAAAGCAGAGCAGTTTACGCCCGACACCGGTTATCCTGGAGATTCATTTTTCCGCTATGGTGCTGGCCTTCGTTGGTACATGAACTCGAATGCGAATTTACAGCTGATGTATGAGAGCTCGTATTCGTCGCGAGCTGGGTTGAACAGTTCTTCGGGCGTACCCGCCGTAGAGAATTTTACTTACGCACTTTTACATTTATGGTTGTGAGGAAAGAGTTATGAAAATATGGATTGGAGCCTTAGGAACGACGGCAAACTTGTGCCGGAAAATGTCATTGCCGTGCGGAAGAGCGGCTGGAAAAGCACTTTGTCTTGCCGCGGCGATGTTTTTTTTCGCTGGATCGGCTTGGGGCGCAAAGTCCCAAGCTCCAAAACCGCCGCTGAGCGCCCCGGCCTCGGCCGCCTCCTGTGTCGGGTGTCATGGCGAGGCTGGTTTGAGTGCCAATTCGTTATGGCCGAACTTGGCCGGCCAAAAGCGGGACTATTTGGCCAAACAGTTGAAGGCCTTTCGCGATCAAGACCGCGTGGATCCGATGATGAATGCGATCGCTCAATCACTCTCTGACTCAGATATTGAGGCGCTCACGGCGTATTACTCGAGCTTAAAGCCATAGGACATAAGTACGAGACCGAGGCCGTGAAATTGCAAGCCGTGAAATTGAATTGAATGTGTGAAGAGTGGGAATGCAGAGGTTTTTGTGAAGCACGTAAAACAAATCATTTTGACGGGTTTGGCGACACTGACGCTGGTGTCGATGGTATTGGGCTGTGATAACGGCGGCGCGCATCGCGATGTCGTGCCCAATGTCGTGGTAGCGAAGCCGGTTGGAAAAGGCGACTGCGTTCCTTTTGCGACAGTGTCCAAAGCGATTTTTGAGCCCAAGTGCAAGAGTTGTCATGGAGATGGTAGCCCTATTAAGAATTGGCTCGATCACGGTATTGCGTCGCAGTTCACAAATAATATCTTAGATAAAGTGAGTAATAATCCGCCCAAAATGGGTGGTGCAGTTATGCCGATGGGAGGCTCGCTTTCGGCCGATGAGATTGCACTTCTAAAATCGTGGATTGACGGTGGAGCGCAAAAAGTTTGCGCAACTGAGCCGGTCAAAGCCCCAGGCGATGGATCAGGGAGTGCGCCATCCAATTCTCCGACGAGCTCTCCGGCGAATACCCCGTCGAATGCGCCTGTGAATGTTCCAGCGCCGACAACAATTGCGGACACCTGTATCGGCTGTCATGGCGCTAACGGTGGTGGTGTAAGCGAGGACTTTCCAAACCTCGCCGGTTTGAGTGTTGCCTATATTGAAAAGCAACTTCGGGACTTCCGCAGTGGCGAACGCGTTGATGCGATGATGGGTAGTTTTGCTCAAGGCCTTAAGGACGATGAAATCGCGAAGCTTGCAGAATACTTTAGTAAAATGAAGCCCGTCGAACCACCAGTGGTCGTCACCGGCAATGCGCCTGCAGACGTTGCGGTTTGTACGTCATGTCATGGTAGCGGTGGGATGGCGAATGCGACCGCGATGCCTGGGGTTCCGAATTTGGCAGGTCAAAAGGCGACGTATATCGTAAAGCAGCTGAAATTATTTAAGACGCAGAATCGAAAAGATGCGACGATGTCGGCGTTCGCAGGCTCACTGAGCGATGCTCAAATCGAAGCCATTGCGAAGTACTTCTCTGGATTAAAACCAGTTCTCCCAGCTGCGGCTCCTTAGCTGAATCCGGCCAGTGGCAATAGGCGGGTGCCGGGGTGCTCTAGAGAAGAGTTGAGAGGATTGACGCCGTAATCAAGGCTGCGGCAATGAGCCAGAAGCGCGGATTCGTCGCGGCGATCTGAATGCTTGATCGCCACTTCGCCCATTTCATTCGTGGGCGAGCGGCTTCAAAGCCTCGCTGTACAGCATACTCGTAATTGAGTGGATGCGAGTAGTCTGTGGTTCTTGGCGTGACGGAGTTATCGATGATGCGGATGAGGTCACTCGGCAGGTTTCTG
>JAEUWE010000068.1 GCA_016791465.1 Pseudobdellovibrionaceae bacterium | reverse complement strand
CATTAGTTCGGCAAATGCTTTCAACGTTTGCCCGTGAAAGTTCGCAACGCGCACCCGTTTGTCTTCGACAACAAGGCCAACGGTGAGTCGGGGGTTGTTGGTCGCAACACCGGCTGGACAGTGATTCGTATTGCAGCGGCGAGCTTGAATGCAACCGAGAGCGAGCATCATGCCGCGCGCTGAATTGACAGTGTCGGCACCGAGCGCCAGAGCCTTGAAGAGACTAAAACCAGTTACGATTTTGCCAGAGGTGATGATCTTGATGTGCTTCTTCAGGCCCATCAAGTCGAGCGTGTCGCGCACGAGAGTCAATCCTTCTGCCCATGGCATACCAAGGCTATTGGTGAACTCCAGTGGCGCGGCCCCCGTTCCGCCCTCGGCCCCGTCCACGGTGATGAAGTCAGGATAGATGTCGAGACGCTTCATTGCGCGGCAGATCGACACAAACTCGGCGGGATTGCCGACGCAGAGTTTGAAGCCAATGGGCTTTCCGCCACTGAGGGTGCGAAGCTCTTGAATGAAGCGAATGAGCCCTTCAGAATCAGAGAAACGGCTGTGGGAGGGAGGTGAGATCACATCTTTTCCCATCTCGACGCCGCGGATCTCTACGATCTCCTTTGTGACCTTTGCGGCTGGCAGGATACCGCCATGGGACGGCTTGGCCCCCTGTGAGAGTTTGATCTCGATCATCTTGATGTGCGGGTGCTCTGCGCGTGACTTAAACTTTTCAGGCGAAAATGTGCCATCAGGATTGCGGCAGCCAAAGTAGCCTGTGCCAATCTGCCAGACCAAGTCGCCACCAGGTTCAAGGTGATGGGGGGACACGCCACCTTCCCCGGTGTTGTGATAAAAACCGCCGATTTTTGCTCCGCCGTTAAGTGATTGAATGGCTTGAGCGCTGAGTGCGCCGTAGCTCATGGCTGAGATATTGAAGATACTGGCCGAGTAAGGCTTCAGGCACTGGTGATTGCCGATCGTCACCCGTAGCGATGCGGGGTCGACGTGCACGGCCTTCAGCGAGTGTTGCGCCCACTCTGCTCCTGCGGCGTAGAGATCGCGCTGGGTGCCAAACGGTACCGTGTCGAGTTGTTTTTTTGCGCGCTGATACACCACTGAGCGCAAGTCGCGTGAGAACGGCGCACCGTCGGTATCGTTTTCGACAAAGTACTGTTGAATTTCTGGCCGAATCTCTTCGAAGAAATATCGAAGCATTCCGAGAATCGGGTAGTTGCGTAAGATCGCACGCTTGGTTTGAAAAGCATTGTGGCACCCCATCGCGACGATGGGAACGAGAAACAGGTAGATCCAATAGAAGGCCGTTGAGACTGTCTCTCCAAGAATGGCGACCGCACCAACTGCAAGAAATGAAATAACGAAGAAATATGAGCGCATGATGTCATTTTAGGGTTCAGGAGCTGGGAAGCAACGCCTGGTTGGCGTGGCGGGCCGAAAGCCTCGGTCCGATATTGATTGTCGCCAAAGATCCTCGTAGGCTGCGGGCCATCTGTGGGAGATTGAGTATGAGAAACGCGTCTATTCTGTTTGTTGCAATGAATATGTTGGCGGGTCTGGCATGGGCACACGGCGAAGAGAAACTAGGGCCTCATGGTGGCTATATTAAAATGCCGGGCGCCTTTCATACGGAGCTCGTCCTCGACGCCGCTCACAAAGTGAAGGTCTATCTTCTCGACTTTGATTGGAAGAACCCATCGGTTCGGGATTCGTCAGTTGTTTTGACGCTTCATGGCCGTGGTCGAGTACGGGCGAATTGTGTAAAGAAAGAAGACCACTACGGCTGTGAGTTTTCGCCCAATGTTGATCTCGGGAAAAAAGGCGCTCTGGTTCTTGAGGCGGTGCGAGAAAAACAAAAAGGACAATCGGTTCGTTACGAGTTGCCATTGATGCTTGCTTCAGGCGACAAGGGGCATGGTCAACATCACTAACGGGGGATAGAGTTATGTATGAGGACATGAATCAGGTGCACCGCTTTCGCATGCCGGTTGAGGAATTTACGTCACCCAATCCCATTACAGCACCGGAGACGTCATCGATCGAAGAGCTGCGTCAGATGATGGACTCAAACGGGATTCGACATATTCCGATCGTCAATCAAGACAAAGTGGTTGGGATCATTAGCGACCGCGATCTTCGCGTTGTGGCGGGCCTGAAGCTTGCCGATAAAATGATGATCAAAGCCTCGGACCTCATGGTGCGCGATCCGCTTACGGTCAGCTCGGAGATGCCTCTCGATGAAGTGGCGTTTGAGATGTCCAGTCGCAAAGTTGGGAGTGTGATCGTGAATGATGAAAATGACGAATTGCTCGGAATTTTCACCGTGACCGACGCGCTCAATGCGTTGATTGAAATTGCACGACAAACTGAGCAGTAGGCTAACTGTGTTGGCGCTCAATCTCGAGTAGCGTCGTTTTCATTTTTAGGCCACCAGAATATCCGCCGAGTGAGCCGTCGTGGGCAATCACGCGATGACACGGTACGATGATGCAGACCGGATTTTTTCCGTTGGCTGAGCCGACAGCTCGAACGGCTTTCTCGTTCTGTATGCCTTGGGCAATGTCTTTATAGGAACGTGTTTGCCCGTATGGAATTTTGCTGAGTTGAGCCCAGACCTTTTTTTGGAAGGGTGTGCCATCAAGGTCGAGGCTGACGGTAAAGTCCGTCCGCTGGCCCGCAAAGTATTCGGCGAGTTCAGAGGCCGCACGGCGAAGATGCTTCTCTTGGTTCGGGGTTGCGGCGGAACCATGCTTCGAAACCGATAGCGGTTGTTTTTTTCTATAGATCCCGGTCAGTCCCTTGTCGGAGGCGACAAGAAAGAGTGGGCCAAGAGGAGAAGAAACTTGAACCTGTGTTCTGAGTGGCGTCTGCGTCGTCATAAATTGTTCCGGTCGCGTTGGTTCGAAACCTTTGTGTCAATAGCCGTACAAGATAAATCCGAAGCCTTCGCTGTGTGCGTCCTCGATCATTAAGTAGAGGGATTCGCGCCGACCGTCGTTCATGGCATTGTCGGCACAGGGCGACTCGGTTACTCGAATTGTCCAGTCTGGATCCGAAGTCAGCGCATCAAATGCAGCATCGAGATTTCGACCAAAGGACGGCTTTTTCCAAATTGCTTTGGTGATCCAGTCGTAAAACTCGTCCTCAGTCGTCTCGCAAGTGAACTCGAAACTCTTTTTCTGCTTGTTGGCGCTAGCCAAGGGCGCCGCTGTGGGGGCTGACGGCGGGCGAGGAGTTTGTGCAGACTGCGCCGCGAAAGTCGAAACCATGACAAGCGCGATCAGGAGAAGGTGCAGCGTCAGTTTTTTCATAAAAACCTCCAGATAGGCCGTGGCTTAAAGCTGTTATTGCCAAGAGTCAACTGGTGGCGCCGCCGGGAACAGCGCTCGGCGCGGCGTGAAAGCTAAGATTTCTCAACAATTTAGCGAGTTCGCCTCGACAGATCTAAACTGGTCACAATGGGTAAATTTTGGCAGAATCTTTCGGTCTCTAAAAAGCTGTATGGTGTCGTCGGGATCATGGCGCTGCTCATTGCGGCTGAGCTTTTCACGCTCTATTTTGCGATGACGACGTTGTCTGCCGTTCGCGGCTTTGTCGGTAGCGAAGGGCTGTGGTCCAAGGCGCAAAAGACCGCCGTCAACAGCCTGCTGCGCTATGCGATGACTCGTGATGAAGCCAATTACCGGCTCTATCTTGACGAGCTTGAGGTACCACTTGGCGGTCTGCGCGCTCGTCTTGCGCTCGAGAGTCCGACAGTTGATATTGAAGGCGTAAAGAGCGGCCTTCTTCAGGCGAAAAACCACCCGCTCGACATTATGCCAATGGTGAGGTTTGCAGAGCGCTTTCGTTCGAAGGACCTCTTTAAGCATGCGATCGAGACTTGGCGTCACGGCGATCAGCTGATTGCAGAGTTGGTTGGGCTTGGGCAGCAATTGCATTTCGAGATTCAGCGCGGCGCCGCCGGTGATCGACGAAGAGTCGATCAGTTGACTGAGAAGATCTTCGAGTTAGACCGGCGATTTACACGGGCTGAGAATGATTTCTCCTATGGTTTAGGGGCGGCATCGCGTTGGCTTGAAGGGGTGCTGATGGCGCTCTTGCTTGTTGCAGTGATTTTGGTTGAGGGAACAGGAGTCTTGCTGACGGTGTCGCTTGCGCGAAGTTTGAAGAAAACGCTATCGGAGTTCAACGCGGCTGCAGAAAAGGTCGGCGAAGGAGACTTCTCTCAGCGTCTGCCCGTTCAATCGACCGATGAGCTTGGACAGCTGGCGATGTCGCTCAATCGAATGGCGAGTAATCTTCGTCGGCAAACCAGTGAGCGGCAGAATGCGGAGCACGCCAGCGAGGCGAAGAATCTTTTTCTGGCCAATATGAGTCATGAGATTCGCACGCCTCTCAATGCGATTCTTGGGTTTGCCGAGATTCTTTCTGACGCCACGTTGTCAGTCGAGGATCGAAAGTCTTATGCGACAATTATCAAAAGAACAGGCGCCAGTTTGACGTCAATTATCAACGACATTTTGGACCTCTCCAAAGTCGAAGCGGAAAGTCTTGAAATCGAGGTCAAACCCTTTTCTGTTCGTCATCTTTTAGAGGACCTGCAGTCGGTGTCGCGTCTGCTGTGTCAAGAAAAGGGCCTGCAGTTCTCGTTTGTTAAGCGTGGGAATGTGGCTGAATACATTGAGTCTGATCCAGTTCGTCTGCGGCAGATTTTGGTGAACATCATTGGTAATTCGATCAAATTCACGGAGCACGGATCAATTACGGTGTTCTACGAGGTCGTTGGAGGGCACTTGCTTTTCACCGTGCAGGACACGGGGTCTGGTGTTTCGCCTGAGCAGGTTGGTCGTTTGTTTAAGCCCTTCTCGCAGGGAGATAGTTCGGTTCGAAAAAAGTTCGGAGGCACGGGCTTGGGGCTTCTTATTTCGCAGAGATTGGCTCAGCTGCTTGGGGGCGATGTGTCTTTAAAGAACAGCGTGGCCGGCCAAGGGAGTTGCTTTGCTGTTCAAATTGCCTATGTGCCCATTGCCGCATCGTCTATTGAACGGGCGCGGCCGATGCCGGACGAAGAGTCGAGAATGCGGGCATCTCTTGCTGGCAAAAAGATTCTGGTCGTTGAGGACTCGCTCGACAATCAGCTGCTGGCGGACCTTTTTTTGACAAAGAGTGGCGCCCATGTCGAGTTTGCAAACAATGGCCTCGAGGGCGTAGAAAAGGCATGGGACAGCCGTTTTGATATCGTCTTGATGGATATTCAAATGCCGGTCATGGATGGCTATGCCGCCACTCGAGAGCTGCGTGAGCGTGGTTGTCGTACGCCTATTGTTGCATTGACCGGCTTTGCGATGAAGGAAGATCGAGAGCGATGCTTGAAGGCGGGTTGTGATGACTATTTGTCAAAGCCATTTGATCGTAGCAGTCTAGTGAGATGCGTGGCCGCTCATATCAACTAAAGTGGTCGGGAAGTCGCGGGCGAGATGCGGAAAACGACCAAAAAAATTAAGAAAGTCGATCTTCGGAAGGTCGATCCAGGCGGGCACCCTCTTTGCGAGGATAAAGAGACGGCGCAGCTGAGCACGAGCGAATTGCAGAAAAAGATGTACGACTTGTTGTATTTGATGTTTGCGCACGATCGGTACTCGCTCTTGATCGTCTTGCACGGAATTGATACGGCAGGAAAGGACGGCACCGTCCGACATATTTTCTCTGGCGCCAACCCACAGGGCATTCGAGTCTTTTCCTTCAAAAAACCGACTGACGAAGAGTCAAGGCATGACTTTTTATGGCGCTGTCACCGCCATACTCCAGAGAGCGGATTGGCGACGATTTTCAATCGGTCGTATTATGAAGAGGTGACGACGGTGATGGTTCATCCGGAGTATTTGGATGGGCAGCGCATTCCCGACGAGCTAAAGAATCGACCCGACTTTTTCGAACGTCGATATGAGAGCATCAACGCATTCGAAAAGCTCTTGAGTGAAAAAGGCACTGTGGTCATTAAGCTGTTTTTGCATATCTCCAAAGATGAACAGAAAAAAAGAATTAAGGAGCGACTCAGCAATCGCAGCAAGAATTGGAAGTTCTCTGCTGCCGATATTAAAGAGCGCCGATACTGGGATCGCTATATGGACGTGTTTGAAAAAATGCTTGTTAAGACAAACACATCTTACGCACCGTGGACGGTGGTGCCGGCCGACGACAAGTGGTATCGTGACTACGTTGTTTCAAAGACGATTGTGGAGCGGTTGGAACGGCTTGCGATGACGTTTCCAAAGGCCAAGCGGCAAAGCCTGAGTCTCAGATGACACTTTTTGGTCGAGGGGCAAGGGCGACGTGGATCAAGACCGGTCTTGTTGTCATCGGTCTCTACGCAATCGTGATGGTCTGCCCTGACCGCACGGTGGACTCATGGCAGATTTTTAATCCGAAAAAAGTGGCCCTTATGGTCTTCGCCCTGGCGTTGATTCAAGCGCTAGGTGAAGTTCTGCGTTCGCTCTTGGGTGATCGGCGCGGGGCAATTGTGGGCGGCTTCCTGGCGGGACTGGTATCCAGTACTGCGGCGACAGCGACAATCGCGCGACGGCGGATGCGCGGTCATGCCGATACGAATCGCTTGACCTTTCTGTCGGCGACGCTGGCGATGATGTTTGAGGGATTGGTTCTCGTGATCTTTGGCGCCGATGGGCTGCATGGATCGCTCGTCATTCTATTCTTGGGGCCCATGGCCATGACTTCGGTTGCGATTGTGCTGCTCTCAAGGAAGACCAAAGATACCCCGAACGAGCCGCGAGTGACAGCGGGGCTTGATCTTGTCGCTCTTCTCAAACTTTCGGTCTTCATTGTCGGGATCATTTCGCTATCAAAGGTCATGCAAGTCTTTGCTGGTCAGAGTGGGCTTCTATTTTTGACGTTCGTGGTGTCATTATTTGAAATTCATGGTTCATTGATTGCCAATATTCAGCTGCACGATGCCGGGACATTTGGAGTTTCGCTTTTGGGAGGTCTTTTGACGGTTTCAATCGCCGCCTCGGTCATTTCGAAGTGCGGCCTGGTGTATTTTTTGGCGGAGCCAGGCTTCAAGCGCGATGTCTTTCGATATACGGTTGCGGTCCTCGTTGTACTGGCGGTGAGCTGGTCTTGCTTTATGTTGATTGAGGCGTTTCTCGCCAATCGGCACGTCGGAGTTTAAAGTAAGGGCGAGACCAGACGGATTGTATCGTCCAGCTCGCCCTTTTGAGGGGTGAGAATTAACTGATTTCAGAGAGTGCGCTAAACACGTTTTCGTTTAATCGAAAAGCGCTTTGTGCCTCAGTGCAAATCTCTGAAATGTTGACGCCAGGGAGGGTGCCGATCTCGTCGAGGCGCGCGCGGTACAGTGTCTTCATGGCGTCGATGTCTTCAAAATCATATTGATAGAACTCAAGACTTTTATCGCCGGCAAAGTGTCGTGCCACTTGCTTGCCGACAGTTTGACCTCCAGCAAGATCGCCTAAGTATCGAACGTAGGCGTGGGCCACGAGCAGGCCGGGCTTCGTTTCGCTGATGTTCTGAATCGTTCCCGTGTAGGCTTGGACGGCGTCGTTGAGAAGTTGGGTCGCTTCGACCTCGGCAGAGGGATTCCAGCTCTGGAAGTCGCTATTGAGTGCGTCCGATCGAAAGAGCTCAGGCAGATAGACCCGCGAGACGTACATGTCATTCTTGTTCTCGGTGAGTGCGCGCTCGAGTGTGCCGTAGATTTTGCGAAGAGCCCAAAGGTATTGGATGTAGGCGTTCTCGGTGCAGCGCCCAAGCAGCAGAGATTTAATGAAGCTCGCGCCCTCAGCGCTCTGGTGGGCTTTTGCTGTGGAGTGGCGAAGCTCGGTCGAGAGAGACGGTACAATGTGGAGGCGGGGCGGGACATTTGTGGTTTCGATTTGTGTTTGCATTGTGGGCTCCTTGTCGCTTTGCAAAGAAAGCTCATGCCTGTGTTTTAAATAGTGTTAACACACATCGAAAGAAGATGCTCGGCAATGCTTCAGATGAAGGTTCTCTGGCACTTTTTTGACTAAAAACTGAGATTTATTATTTATTTATATTTTTTTAAATTTTCCAAGAGAACTGCGTTAAGCTGCCTCTTTTTTGCATGAGTCCGCTTCGGGCGCCGGGCGCGCTCACTCTGGTCAAGAGCTTCAGCTATCCGTAAGGCTTAGGTCGCAAGGGACTAGTCGGCTTTGCGACCGTTGATCATTCTCGAAACAATTCCGGGCTCGTCGCGATTTTCTGCGACAAAGACGCCGCCGATGTGAAGCGCGGAGAACGCGACGAAAAACCACATCGCCGTCTCATGATTTTCTTTCATAAGATCAACGCTGCTTTTCGCTAGGCCAAGTGTCTCGCTAAAATACATCGCGAAGCCCGAACCAATCATCATCAGCGTCATGAGTGTCAGCGCAACATAACCGCCGGTCACGAGCTTGTGGTGCAGATCGAGCGCTTTAAAGTTTGGTCGAGTTTCAGGATGGCGAATAGCAACGAAGATTCGAAGCACAAAAAGTGCAGCAAGGGCATAGCCAAAAATGTAGTGCCACTCCCACATCGTATCGCGAAGTGCTTGGGCTATTTTTTTTGCTAGATCGGGATCGATCTGGCCGCCGGCAGCGGTGATTTTCTCTTGGATCACGGCCGAGTTCGTTCGCCATGACAGAAACGTTTTGCGCAGTAAAACGGTTCCAAGAAGTCCAAGCAATGTGAGTGCATTCAGCCAGTGCCAAATTCGAAGTGTGATTGGTTTCATAAGCCAACGCTACTGCTGTTTCAAGAATGTGTCTAGATTCGATGCTGCTCTAAAGTCGTGCTCGCCGTTCTTTCTCCACAGGTGAGCGTGAGCGAACCATCGAGTAGGGTCAGGCTCCAACGGTTTTCGCGTTCAAGCCAATCGGCGATTGTGGACAAGAAGTCAGCACGAAATGAAAACACGTCAATTGCGTCGGCCTTGTGAACCTGATCGCTGACCATCTCCCGAAGAAGCAGATCGGCATTCTTATATGTGTAAACGCGAACGCGGTCCGCGGCTTTTGCCGCCTTGTGAAGCTTTCGCGTGCTGGGGTTTCCGACTTCGATCCAAAGGGCTGTGCCGCCACGATGACTGGCCACACTCATGCAAGGAGCGTCGGGATCGCTGAGGCCGCCTGCGGAAAACTCCAGTCCGTCTTGCGCGTTGAGCGAAAAGGCCAGAACCCTGGTCAACAAAAATGGAAGTGTCTCCGATGGATG
>JAEUWE010000044.1 GCA_016791465.1 Pseudobdellovibrionaceae bacterium | reverse complement strand
AAGCTCAAGCGGATGTACGTTGAGCGAAGCAAAACCGCTGTCGACGTACTCCCAACGATGTGAACTCTGAACGAGCGTCACGAGTTGCGCTTGCACGGGTCGGGCATAAATTCCGTCGGTGTTGTCCGTTCCGGGCAGGACGGCAATCTTTCGAATCGTCAATCTTTGGTCAATTTCGCTGGTGTAGAGGGCCGCTTGTGATTGCTTTGGGGGAGTGTCGGCGGCGTGGCTAATGATCGCGACCCAGGGAGTTGTGGCGACGGCCGTGGCGACGATGCCCCTCAGACCAATTTTGCGAACTACGACGGACGTCCAGCGAAATGCATTCATCTTCATCACGTTACCAGTGTCACTTCAAACTGTCCTGGGCTCAAGCGTCCCTTTACACAACCGATAAGAAGTCGTGAGAAATTCTTCCGCTCGATCGACGATTTTCCGGCGCGTTGAACTTGGCGTGGCGGCCATTGGGCTGCTCGCTGGGTCGACGTCGGCCATCGCACAAGAGGCGATTGATCCAAGTTCGGCGTTGTTGTTGAGTTCTCCAACGAGTGCTCGACCTTCTGATCGCTCGCAGCGCGAACAGGCCGTCGAGTCGGGTCGCTACACAGTCCGACCTAAGTCGGGTTTATCGACGGTACCTGCGCAGCAGCCTCAGCGTCGAGTGGAGTCAATGAGCACAAATTCGCAAAGCCCGTCCACCGTCACGGCACCGCAGCCGGTCGTGGTTCATCCCAATAGCAACGGAACTGTTGTCTTACGAGAGGGTAAGCCTGCGGAGACAGTTGCGACGGAGTCCGCGGCGATTCTCCCATCACCGGCTCTGGCGAATGAGACTGAGTCGGAGAATCCTCTTGGATCTCTGTTGAGGCTATCGATTGCCGCGTCCTACTACTCTGAGTCATCGGCGTCGAATTACTCATTTCGAAACTATGGAATGTCGGGACCGGCCTATACGGCTGAGGCGCGGGTTTGGCTAAGTGAGCAGTTCGGAGTTGGGGCCTCCTATTTCTCGAGTCTTGCGGGACAGGTATCGGATGGCGCAGCAGAGGTTGCTGTCGGTCGGACAGACTTGGTCTGGGGCGCTCTGATTCGCGAACACTTTAATAGCAGCAGTTTGGTCCTGGCCGTTGAAGCGGTGGAATCGCAGTTTGCGGTTTCGTCAGATGCACAGCGCCGACTCAAGACAAAGTCGTCGGGGTTTCGCCTGCGCCTGGAGGGCGATTTTGGCGAATGGGCCGGTGCGGTTTCTCTCGCTCCGAAACTCAGTCATGAGGAGTCTGCCGCAGCGTCGGCATTTCAGTCGGGCTCGGGTGTTGAGTCGTATGCGGCCGGAGTGGCTCTCGAGCGGCGCTGGCTCTTTGATACGCACCACCAGCTCTTTGTTCGTCTTCAGCACTCTGTCGAGCGCAATCTTTTTTCTGGAACCGCAACAAGAGTGGATCCGACCTCAGGCCAGTCGCCGACTGGCGTTGGTGTCACGGTCGGCACGACTCTTATCCAGTTTGGATATCACTGGTCCAATTGATCAGACCTTCGC
>JAEUWE010000015.1 GCA_016791465.1 Pseudobdellovibrionaceae bacterium | reverse complement strand
GTTCGCCTGCTCGGCTTTCTCGGTGGTCCATTCTCGGGGATATGAGAACTGGTTTCGAAGCTGCTCAGTTTCACCGATCACGGTGACATTTCCATCGCCCAAAAGGCTCAATATCCCCTCAAACGCTCCGAATAGAACCTTCGAATCTCGCAGAACGGGTACGTTCGAAATGACAATCCGAACATATTTCATGACCTTCATAAGCTCGATTGTGAGAACGCCACTCAGCGGATTCTGCACGGCATACCACGTCCATGCGTCCGGTCGATCCACTGGCTTATCAATAATAACGTTGGTCATCTCATTGTAGCCATCAATTGAAATGATCGCATCAACCTGCGACCCAAACATCGCAGCAGCCGTAACCTGCGTAGGCATTCGCCACCCGCCCATCGCACCACTGACGACACGAAACGGACGACCATTTGGACTCCGGTACCGGCTATTCAACTCGTCTTCAAGCCAATTGAACGGACGCGCATCATCACCGCTACCGTGAGCAACCTGTGATGCGACAGAACCACCGACAATCATCACCGTATACAGTTCAGGATTTCGCTCATAGGGAAGATCACGACGATCCCAAAAACCGCGATTGTTACGAACGAATCGTCCACAAGGTAAATATGGCCCGGTCAACCAACCTAAATAAGGGTGAATCTCCAAAGCCTCTTGAAACGTACACTTAAAGCCGTCACCCGTATAAGTGTTGACGTAAAAATCCCAGGTTCGACCGGAGTCATTCAGTGCGCCTACCCCGATCAACAAACGCAATGTCAGTTCGAGCAGAAAAAAGGCCGACACAACACCGATCGCAGCCGCAGCGATAATCTTACTCAGAGGGCGTCGTTTCATTATGTCACCGCAAAGCTCAGCGTTTGACAGTAGTTGCGCAGGCGTTCAACTCGTTCGCGACGAATCTCAGGAGTGGTGTGTTCTGAGTACCAATCGCCATCTTTCCAATAGATACCGTACTGCTGCTGATGCAACTGCACGTCTGAGCCCGCCTGCATCCCCATACCATACCCAGGAGTCACGTGGTCGATATAGCGCTCTTGCGCCTTTAAGAAATCGAGGGTCTCCTGAAAGTTTTCTTCGCTCTCGGTCGGAAATCCCGCCAGTAAAAACAAACCCACTTTGATTCCGGCCTCGTAAGTTTCACGAATCAAACGCTCTGCCACCGGCAACTCAAAGCCCTTCTTCATGTCGGCAATGACTTTTGGCGAACCGCTTTCAAGACCGTAGTCCAAACCATGGCAACCAGCCATTTTCATTTTAACCAAAAGTTCTTTTGTCATGTGTCGACGAAATGAGGCCTTACCTCCCCACCAAACCTTCAAACCCGATTCGATAATGAGATCGCACATTCCCTCAAGCTCGCGCAAATTACCATTGATGAGAGAGTCAACGATATAAAACCCGTTTACGCCAAGGCGCTCGCTGTGTTGTTTAAACTCTCTGAACATATTTTCGCCTGAACGAAAACGATACTTCTTCCACAACACCGTTTCAGAGCAGAAGGCGCAGCGATAGATACAGCCGCGACTGCCAAGCAACGGCAGGCTGAGCGAACGGTAGTGTTGCAAATCAAACCCCGAAAAAACCGGGATCGGCAACTCGTTGATGTCCTTAATAAGATCTCTCACGCCGGTGTCGACCACCTTGCCGTCTTTTTTAAAGAGCAACCCTTTAACATCATCCAGAGCCCGACCCTCGTCAAAAGCCTGAAGGTATTCGTAAAATGTTTGCTCGCCCTCATCAGGCACCACGACGTCGACATCAGGGTGTTGAATCAGCTGCAAACCGCCCTCGTAACGCGTACAATGCGGACCGCCCAAAACGATCGTCAAATCCGGTCGCAATTTTTTAAGTCGAGCGATCACATCCAGCGTGCAGTTCTTCGAAGTCGACATCACCGTAAAGCCGACGATCTTGTCGGCTGTTGCCGCCAACTCTTCGGACCAGCGCTGAATCCAAGGCTCTACGACAGGAACAACGACATTCTTATATTCCTCGTCGTACATCCAATTCAGATGAAAGTGTGAATCGAGAAAATGTTTTTGATTCTCGGGGAGTTCAGCAAAAAGTCGTACCGAATAGTCGACTTGGCGAACACGATACCCCTTCGCCTCAAGATACCCAGTCAGGTAGGCAATCCCAAGCGGCGGCTGCTCAACACACCACTGCGGCAGGTGGACAAGTGAAATTAGATCATTTCCCATGCCCACATGCTGCTTGAGCCTTTCTCGAAAGAAAACCTGAAATGCAGTGCATTCCCGTAGGGACCAAACCGGCTCTAGCGAGTTTTTACCATCGGCTTCCCGATCGCACGGACGACGTCCTCGGCGCGCGCACGCCAGTAGCCGCGCATAGTTTCTTTCAATCTGGCATCTCGCATGCCCTCTTGCGCAAAGACCAAGATACAGCTCTCCTTGGAGCGCGCGACAATATGAACCTGAACAACCGTTGGCTTCGACCAATCAGCCTCTTGCCAGGACATCCGAATTCTCTCAGGCACCT
>JAEUWE010000496.1 GCA_016791465.1 Pseudobdellovibrionaceae bacterium | reverse complement strand
GGCACAACGGCCGATCAAGACGGTATCGTCGAGTTTGTCGCAACTTTTGTGCAGCAAGGCCAGACACTTCAACATCACGAGGTTTCAACTTTTCGCAAAGATGACCGCGGGAATTGGATGTTTGTCGACGGAAAGATCCCGGGCCGGCAAACGATTGTTCGCGAAGAACCAAAAGTCGGTCGCAACGATCCCTGCCCCTGTGGCAGCGGGAAGAAATACAAGAAGTGCTGCGGCTAAAATCGACCGCTACTTTTTCTTGCTGGCGCCCGCAAAGCGATTGAGCAAACGGCGGGCGACATAGCCACCGATTGGTCCGAATATTCCAAACGCAAAAACGGCCGCAAGAAGCCCCAACACACCCGCCGCCGGACCATCGGTATTGCCAATTCTTTTCGTCACCACGAGGAGCGTCCAGTAGGCAGCAATCAGGCCCACACCGATAGCAACCGCCAATGTCACAGCCATGTGCAAAATGACTCGAATGGGCGAACCGCCTCGACGAATTTGTCGGCGAAGAGATAGCCCCACGACGACAATTGAAATTCCAATGAAAATAGTAAATGGAACGTAGCCAGTCCGCGGAGTGTTTGCGACACCCACTGGCTGATGCGACAGTGCTGCCGCCGACTTCATTTCGCGATCGCGCTCCACCCGCTGTTCACTGGCCCTTTGCTCCCGCGCTTTGATTTCGCGTGCAATCGCAGCTGCCGAACAATCTTTCGTTGGATCATAGGGCCGCAACGTTTCGGACCCCGCAGGGCAGGGACCCTGCAGGCTGGTGAGCCCGCCGGCCTCAAGACGGCACAGCGACCATCGACTCATCTCGCAGTCTTCAAGAGGTGTTGGCACATCCGCGCGAGCTCCGGACGACAAAAACAAGATCAGCAAAACGGCGGACAGCATGTTCATAGGCCTTAGACTGACCGAACTTCTTATCCTTGTGAACTCCAACGCTTCCGGCGGTAGCGAAAGTCCAGTGAATCGACTATCCTCTGATCTGTTCATTATGAAAAACACCGGTACGCCTCTAAAAGGCATTAAAAACTTTGGCCCCGTAACATTGCCAGAGCTTGAGTCGATGGGACTGACAACTCTCGAGCAGCTCCGAGCCCTCGGCTGGGAAAGTGTCTGTCGAAAGTGGGTCGAGTATTATCCCGAACGATTGAACGCCAATGCGTTTATCGGCGTCATCGCCAGCATCGATGGTATCGTCTGGACCCAAGCCACTCCAGAACATCGCGCTCTCGCCCGGCAACTGGTCGCCGAGCTGCGAAGCGAGTACCGGAGACCACCAGTAAAAAAATCTGTGCGAAAGAAAAAGCCCAAATGAACTCGACCGCAACCTTCTCAATCATCACCGCGCTTACCGTATTGGCCATTGGTGCACTGGTGCAGCGCCACCGATTTCATTCTTGGCTCAAAGCCGGCGAGACGGCTCTGCGCCAGGCAAAGCGCCCCCACTCGTTGTCCGTGACGACTTCAACGCTCCCTCTCGTTGTCCAAAACTACCTGCGGCTCGCTGTGAAAAATTCTCAGGAACGGTTCCATCACGTCGAGTTCAAGCAAACCGGACGCTTTTGGCTGAAAGCCGAAGGGTCAGGCCTTCCGTTCTCCGCACAACAGGTCATGTCCATTGGGCAACCAGGATTTAGCTGGACCGCAAAGATAGAAATGCCTCCCTTTCACTTCATCGTTTGCGATCGGCTCATCGACGACATCGGAGCGCTCGAGGCGAAGCTTTTGGGCATCGTGTCCATTGCCAGCGGGGGCGGCGACCTCTTGCGAGGCGAGTTACTTCGATACCTTGCCGAGATTCCTTGGGCTCCCCTGACGATTCTTCAAGACACCGAACTACGCTGGCGCGAAATCGACAGCCGAACAGTTGAGGTGCGCCGACGGGTTGGCGAGGTCGACGCCGGCATTGAGCTGCACTTCAATACCGATGGACTCATCGATCGCACCTTGACTCAAGAGCGAGTTTTCAACCAAGGCGACCGCTCGCGGCAGGTCCCCTGGGAAGGCCGGTTTTCAAATTATACCCAGTACGGCGACTTCCTCATTCCCCAACATGGCGAGGTCAGCTGGCTCCTCGAAAACGGTCCTTTTACCTACTTTAAGGGCGATATTACGTCGTATAACGCCCGGTCGATTCTAGACATTTCGAACTGAATCGGAATAGGGTGACGCCATGGAAACCTCGCTCGCCATTGTGGTCGTTCTGGTGCTCGTTTTTCTGGGAATCGGGGCTTACTTCTTTTTGATGATC
>JAEUWE010000492.1 GCA_016791465.1 Pseudobdellovibrionaceae bacterium | reverse complement strand
CTTCTGCGAACTGATGTGTGCGCAAGCGAATGACATCCTCAATGCGTTTGACTGCCCGCGAGCCCATGTCTGCTGAGAACTCTTGATCTCGGTAAACAGTCAGCCCCTCTTTGAGCGAGAGCTGGAACCAATCGCGGCAGGTGATGCGATTGCCTGTCCAATTGTGAAAGTACTCGTGGCCAACGACAGCCTCGACATTGGCGAAGTCTTTATCGGTCGCAGTCGCGGCGTCAGCCAGAATATAGTGAGCGTTGAAAATGTTGAGGCCCTTGTTTTCCATTGCTCCCATGTTGAAGTCATCGGCGACGACAATCATGAAGACATCGAGGTCGTATTCGAGGCCAAAGCGTTCCTCATCCCAGCGCATGGAATTCTTCAAGGCCTGCATGGCGTATGCAAACCGTGATTCGTGTCCTTTGCGGCCAAAAATTTCGAGCGCCACTTTGCGCCCCGATTTTGTGACGAAATGATCCTTGAGACAGCCAAGATCTCCTGCGACCAGCGCAAAGAGGTAAGCGGGCTTATTGAATGGATCCTGCCACGTGGCCTCATGGCGACCGTTGCCAAGATCGCGCGATGCGATTCTGTTCCCGTTCGAAAGCAAAATCGGATACTTCGTCTTGTCAGCCTCAATCGTAACGGTGAACAGAGACATGACGTCGGGTCGATCGGCAAAATAGGTGATTTTACGGAAGCTTTCGGCTTCGCACTGAGTGCAAAACATGCCGCTCGACTTATAAAGACCTTCACACGCCAAATTTTTGTGAGGTTCGTTTGTCACTTCAATCTCGACCTCAAAATTCGCGAGATCTCCCACACCGATGCAGAGCATGTGGTGTGAATCACCGTCGGCGAAAATGCCATATTGATTTAGTGCGGCCTGTTTGGGGTCGGCGTCTGAGTTTAGGGGTGTGCAGTTCGTGCCATTGAGTTTGACCGATCGGAGTGTGAGCCCTTCACCGTGGAGCTGAAGAATGGATCCATTGAGCGGTGTTTGTTTCTTATTGCGCTCAATCTTGAGTTTCGATCGAACCCGCGCATGATCTTCGTGAAGGTCGAAGAAGAGAATGGTTTCACGGATGTAAAATTCAGGCTCGCGGTAGTCTTTTAGATGCACCATACTAGAGGACGTATCGCGTTACCCCCAAATCGTGCAAACGGAATCTGACGCCGCGGTGATGTTGCCTCATCGGATTGCGAGTGACCACTGCCGTTCGGCGTGAGAGCTTCGGGCTCATATGGAAGACAGAGCCAAACGTATCATCATTGTTGGCGGCGGCTTTGCGGGCCTCCAGGCGGCCAAGTCTCTCGCGGATCAAGACAACCTGCAGATCACCGTCATTGATCGGCGCAATCATCACCTGTTTCAACCTCTCCTCTATCAGGTGGCGACCGCCGGCTTGAGCCCAGCCGAAATAGCGACGCCGATTCGCTCGGTCCTTGACCAGTATCAGAACGTGAATGTTGTTTTGGATGAGGTTCTCGATTTTGATCCGGTTCAGCGAGATGTGATTGGTCAGGCGGGACGATATCCTTTTGATTTTCTCGTGGTCGCTGCCGGAGCGGGGCACAGTTACTTTGGACGAAATGAGTGGGCCGGTCTTGCTCCGGGCTTGAAGACTCTTGAACAGGCAACCGAGATCCGTCGTCGGATTCTATTGGCTTTTGAAAAAGCAGAGATGGAGTCCGATCCAGAACGACAAAAAGCATTGCTGACGTTTGCGGTGGTCGGTGGTGGGCCGACGGGCATCGAAGTCGCCGGAGCGATTGCCGAGATCAGTCGTTACACGCTGGAAAAAGACTTTCGACGAATCGACCCATCGAGGACGCGCGTTCTTTTGATCGAGGCAGGACCTCGTATTCTTGCTAGCTTCCATGAAGAGCTTTCCCGACGAGCTGCTCGAGATCTCGAGAAAATGGGCGTACAGATTTGGACATCGACGAGGGTGACCGATATTGGCGAAGAAGGTGTGCGCCTGGGGGCCGAGTTTATTCAGGCACGAACTGTCATTTGGGCAGCGGGCGTTGAGCCGTCTGTGCTTGGGAAAAAGCTAGTCGAGCGATTTGGCGGTGAACTGGATCGAGTTGGCCGACCGATTGTTCAGTCGACACTGGAGCTCGGGAGTGAGACTGGAATTTTCGTGATTGGTGACTTGGCCCATGTGTTGGGACCAAAAGGGCTTCCGCTTCCCGGTCTTGCGCCAGTGGCAATGCAGGCCGGACGGCATGTTGCGCGTGCAATCGGCGCACGTCTTGTTGGCCGGCCGCTACCAGTCTTCAGCTACATCGACAAGGGGCAGATGGCGACGATTGGTAGAAAGCGCGCGGTCATGCAGTGGGGCGACATTCGCCTCGGCGGATACATCGCCTGGCTGATGTGGCTCCTGATCCACATCTACTATTTGATTGGATTTAAGAATCGAATTTTCGTTTTCTTTGAGTGGGCGTGGTCCTACATCACGCTCCGCCGTGGAGCGCGATTGATCCTTGATTCACATCGATGAACTGACAGCGACGCTTTCTACTCAAGAACGAGTAGACCAGATGTCTGACGGCGCACGACAACGCCGTTGAGATCGGCCCCGACGTCGAGCTTGCAGTCGTGTCCGTTCTGCAGTCCGACTTCGACGCCTTCGACAGCGATTTCTGCAAGATCGAGAGGGCAAACGATGCTTGAAGAGAAGAAGCGAACTTGTGCAGCGTCAACAAACGCTTTGCACGACGTCATCGACTTTTCGATGCGTACAATTGGAGCGATGACTTGTGCTTCGGCTTGGCAGGGCTGAGTTGGATAGGCGGCCATAGCGTTGACGGCGGTGAATAGACAGCTGACGAGGATAGCGATTTTGAACATGGGGGGAACTCCTTTGCTTTCGAAGGTGTTCTTGTCGTCTGCTCTTTCTGAAATGGAAAGTCAGGTTCCTGTCAGCAGTAGTGTTTACAGTACGGCCTAAGCTTTATTGGCCAAAGACAGCGGCATCGCGTTGATTTTTTCCCAAATCGCGTGTGGCAGAATCTCGTTGCCTAAAAGGTAAACGGGCTTCTCAGTCTTCGTGCCTGGGCGTTTGCTGTATACGGTGCTTGGCACCTGGCCTCGCGCATTGTGGTGCTCAATGAACTGTCGGCGGAGGGCGAGTGAGTTCGAAATCAGAATTCGAGAGTGCGCCGTTTCGTCGCGTTCGCGGCGCGAGGCGCTGCGTTTTCCGCTCTGGATCAAGTTCGCGTACTCAAATGGGCTTAAAACTTTGAGTGGATTGGACTTGGTATCGTTCTCGATCGTGAGGTCCTGCCATCCGACAAGACGCAAGTTCTTATATTTGGCCCGCCCCGGCTCGCGGCAGGTGAGAATGAGGTCGACTTCGTCTTTCTCGAAGTGCTCTTCGAGTTCGCTGAGGTCGTAGACGTTGAGTTCGACCACAGAGATTTTGGTGAGTTGAAACAGATTGTGGCAGACCTCAGCGGCAAGTGGGACCAGGCCTTCCAGGGTTCCCACATTCAAATGTTGGAGCTGATCGCCGGCTTGTAGCTCCTGCAGCTGCACTTGGAGCTTTCGTGAGCTGCGGAAGTAAATATCGGCAACACGATAGGCGACGGGGGTCCAGCCTGATTTGCGGCGAGCGGCGCGATCGAGTAAAACCACGCCGAGCTCTTCCTCCAGCTTTGCGATCAGGCGTGAGAGCTGCGGTTGGCTCAGGCCGATATGGTTCGCGGCCGCGGAGAGGTTTTTGTGGTGGATGGCCTTACCAAGAACGGAGAGTGGCCAGTGCAGGTGATCCATGGCACAGCTATGTATCAGAAGAATAATGACTTTCCTATTATGTATTTTGGATTGAGGCCGGGATGTCGGTAAGTTGGGCTGTTTTTTCACGCCCAGAGCGGCTTTCCTTCGAAAGGAAGATGGATTTGAAGAGTTCGATGATGCCAAACCCCATTCCAGCAATGGCGCGAATTCTGATGGCAACCGCGGCCATCGGTTTTATCCATTCAGGTGCGGTTGCGGCCGACATGCTGGTGCCAGCTGGGCACGAACTTGTCGAATGCGTGAGCGTTGATGGCGATACCGAACTCGATATTCTCTTTCAAATGGAGGAGGATCGCTATCGCGGGGTTTGGATGGTGGCTTCGGACCCAACCGTTGCCCCGGAGAATTCTGAGATTGCGCGGTTTGAAGCCGACGAAGGGCTGCTCAGCAATAGCGACACCTTGGTTGTTGCGCACGTGGATCCGCGAAACCCCAAAACAGGTCGTAAAGGGGAACGCATCGGGGGAACGGTGTTGGGTGCGCTGAAGCTCATTATGTTGGATCTGGATGTGGACCTATTTGAGCTCAACGCATCGGCGACGGCCGATGGTGCGCTGTCAGCGGACGCGTCGGGTGTGACGGTTGCGACAACGGGTGTACCGGCGAAGTTTTCGGCTCAGGCCACTTACTTTAAGCGAAATGGCGATCAACATGTGCAGGATCTCGACTGCACGAGCCGGCGCTAACGTGAGATCCATTTCGTACTCTGGCATTCAAGTTATCGAACAGGTTCCGGCAGAGGCTCGGCGGGCGATTATTTTGCTGCATGGTTTTGGTGCCGATTGCACAGATCTCGCGTCTCTTTCGGAGGCCGTCGATTTGGATGAAGATACGGCTTGGTTTTTTCCCAATGGTCCCCATGAGGTTCCCATTGGTCCACATATGATGGGCCGCGCCTGGTTTCCGTTGCGTTTGGCGGAACTTCAAGAGCGCGGCGTCGATTTTACACAAGAGGTTCCGCCTGGCATGGAACAGGCTGTAGCCAATGTTGCGAAAGCAGTGATGGCGATTTGTCGTACGCATCAGTTGGCGTATGAAAATGTTATTCTTGGTGGCTTTAGCCAAGGAGCGATGATTGCCCTTGCGGTGGCAATCCAGCTTGCCGAGGCGGGAAATCGTATTGGAGGCTTGACGCTGTTCTCGGGGACATTGGTAGCCGAGAGGGCGTTGACCGAGCGAGCTAAAGTCCTG
>JAEUWE010000470.1 GCA_016791465.1 Pseudobdellovibrionaceae bacterium | reverse complement strand
TATCAGCTTGATCTAAAACCATACGTCGACAGTGGAAGCCTGTTCTCGACAGTTCGCGGCTATGTGGATTTTGATCTGGCGAGTAAACGCGTTGTTCGCTTTTGGACCGATGAGACGGCCGGCAAAGTGTCGGTGATTGTGAAGAGTGGCCGAACTCCTCGTGGCGGCCGCAATACGCTTCGTCAGGAGTTTTATGCGAGTGCTCTGCCGGCAGCGCTGGCGCTGGATCTTTCAAGCTGTGCGGCGCCGACCGGTGAATTTAAAACGCGGTTTTCGATCAAGTCATTTGGCCGCGATGTACAGGCGGCAACAGAAGGCGGGAAGAAGTACTTCTTGGATAAAGAATCAGAAGTGAAGACCGCGGCCAACGGCATTGGGATTTTGAGCGGAAGCTCCCCGGTGAAGGTGTCGGTTTGCGCAAAAGACGGATCGTTCCCAATTTCAGAAGGTCTTGCTGGGCTCTTGTACTGAAAAGTGTTTCTAGAAAAGCGCCAAGGGAGCAAAGCTCACGTTGGCGCTCGTATCCCAAGTTGAGTGGGTCGCAAGCAATGTCAGTTTGCGCTTCCCACTTTCATCGGTTTCAAAGCGAAACACAGGCCCGCCGGAGTCGCCCTGTACGGCGAGAGCATCGTCGGTGACAAGCGTTCGGCTGCCCGGGCCTTCAAGAATCCGTTTAAAGAAAACAGTCGTAACCGTTCGTTTGTTAGCTCCTTGGCGTCCACCAAACCCGACGCGGAAGAGCGTTGTTCCGGGGGCGAGTGTTGGAAGAACGTGATTGAGCGCTGGAAAGTTTTTGATCGGAAGCGGTCGATCAAGCCGTATGACAGCGGTATCGTTCTGAAAAAACGAGGTCTCGGGATGATATCCGGGATTGACGGTGGAACGCTGGATGATCGTGAGTGCGTCGGGTTTTCGCCCTTTACTCCATTGAGCACCGATATGAATCTCAAGACGATCACCGGCCTGATATGAGCTCAGACAGTGCGCTGCGGTGAGGACGACACGAGGAGAAATGGCAACACCAGTACAGACGGAAAACCACTGCGCGTTGGATTCAACAATCGCGACAGCTGATTCAAAACACGACCACGGAAGCGGCGTGCCTGGACGTGTTTGATTGCAGGCCGTGGCTCCGTGGCTCGGCTGCGACGAGCAGAAGAGGGCGGTGATAAGAATGGCGCCTAAACGCAGAGTCTTAGACGTGAACATCAAGGCGCGGCCGGTGTCGCGGTTGGAGCTGCAAGTGCAGCGGGTTTGTAGATTTCAAGGTAGATTGGCCAGTGGTCGCTGACGCCCCATGGGGATCCGGAGTCAAAGCGAGCCGGTGATCCGTAGCGACTGACTTGGAACTTCGATTCATTCGGAATTTTGATCGAGGCCGGATCAATCTGCCAACCGGTTCTTGCGACGGATGCGCGACGGACGAGGAGCGCATCGAGGAAGCTCCACTCGGTTTTTGGATGGTAATAATGTGTTCCTTCGCACGACTTGCAGCCTTCGATGTGTGACACCGACCATTTTTCATTCAGAGTTGTCTTGAAAAATCCTTCTTTGTCGTCTTCATCGCGCGTGATGTTGAAGTCGCCACCGACGATCGCAATCACGTCTGGCGGGAGGTCTTTCTCGAGATGATTGATAAAGGCTGTGGCCTGAGCGCGGAGGTACACGGGGTTTGACTGTGATGGGAAGTGAACGGCAAAGACGAGCGCTTTTGTGCCGTCGGGAAGAGTGACTGGTACTTCGAGAATGCCGCGAGTCTTTTCTGCAGACCATTCTCCGTCTTTATCGAGAGCTTTTAGTGGAATCTTGTGGATTTTCGGTTCGCGCCACATCGGGAAACGAGAAAGCACCCCCGGATCAATACCGCGAGGGTCAAAGCTATCGATCACAACGGCCGTCTGATAGCCGGAATCCTTCAAGTACTCGTCGCGGAGCTTCTCAACCACGCGTTTGTTTTCAACCTCGACGAGAATTTGAATATCGGGCCCTTTGCCGCCGCCGACTTGTTTGATGACGTCGGCCACGCGCGAGAGTTTTTTCTTTAAGATTTCCTCGTTCCAATCCGTTTCAAAACACTCTTTTTTTCGATAGTCGGAGGAGTTTTTTTCGCAGCCGGCTTTGATGGTGGGATCGCTTTTAAGCGCAAGAGGAAGAAAGGTGAAGTCTTCGGTGCCGGCATCGTGTTGGGTGTCGAAGAGGTTTTCGACGTTATAGCTCATGATCGTGACCCGGGGACCTGCGGGAACCTCTGGCTTTTTTGCAAAGAACGAGCAGCCGGTCAGGTTGATGATGAGGACGATGGCAAGCAGCTTAATTTGAGTTGGCATTGAGGTCCCTCCCCTGGGTCGTCGGGAATCTATTCATAGGGTGGAGGTCGGGCAAGTCAGGAGAGGGCTGAAAGTGAAATTTCAGGAGGGGGCCGAGTGGCGGATGCGCCGCATTTTAAACCTTCTTTAGGGTGGTGAATTTGTCTTGTTATTAGGCAGGAGGTGCGTCAAAAACGCGGTCGACCTCGGGGAGGGTTTCA
>JAEUWE010000453.1 GCA_016791465.1 Pseudobdellovibrionaceae bacterium | reverse complement strand
TTACCTCATTCGGGTTAACCGCATGCATCAGGTCTTCAATCGAAGCGAGCATGACCGAATCCACCTCATTATGGATGTTCGCGATCGCCATCACCTGAGCCTATTTCATCGATACCCTTAGCCCACCGGACGAATTGCGTGAACACTGTTAAGTATCCATAAACTCTCGCGATTCAATCGAGTTTCTCAGCAGACTTGCCGACAAGAAAGGGCATGCAGACCCGACCGAATCCACCCCTGCTCAGACTCTTCGCCGTGCTCATTGGCTATTTGATTATCAGCCAAGCCAGTCTGCTCCTCGCGACCATCAACCAAAACGCCTCACCTTTTTGGCCAGCAACAGGCTTCGCGATTTTTTGTACGATCACCATCGGATACGCTGCGCTGATTCCGATCGCTTTAGCTGCTTTTCTCACAAATTTTCTGATTCCAAGTCCAGCCTTCACAGCACTTATCATCGCTCTTGGAAACACTCTGGAGGCGCTCGTTGGCTACCTAGTATTCGTCGCTGTCTACCGACGACGAACACTCTTTGCGCATCTTCATGAATCATTTGCCATTGTGGGTTCATCAATTCTTGGCGCCATCGCCAGTACGGTCGTTGGCGTGACCGCCCTCTACACCACTTCTGGCCTGCCTCAGAATTTAATCGTCTTCACTGGCTTGACTTGGTACAGCGGCGACGCCATTGGTGGTCTCATCACGCTTCCTTTACTGCTCGAGCTTCGTCGAAGGATGTTCCGGCATCCACACGATCTCACAAAACATCTTTTCTTCGCCATTGGCCCGCTCGTTTTATTCGGCATACTCTTTGTTTTCGCCGGATCGACGACCATGCTTTTTGTGGCCTTCCCGCTCGCACTTCTTTCCCTTTCCTACGGAAGTCGAATAACGGCCTTAAGTTATCTCTTTGGCGTTGCCATCACCTGTGCCATCGGGACTTGGTTTACAGAAGGTCCATTCCACAGCGGAAACACCAATATCAATCTTCTCTACCTGGTGCTCTTTCTTTTTAGTCTCGGACTCTCGACCGTTGTCATGATCAGCTATGATCGAATCGGTGTCCTGTACGGCAATCGTCGCTACTTCTTGATGGTTTGGCTGGCGGCGGCTTCAATTACGTTCGGATTCGAGATGTACTCAAACGATAGCGACAAAGCTCACTTCTCTGCGCTCAACGCCAAAGTCGAAGAAAAGCTGCTTGAGCGACTCGACGACTACACACGAGCACTGCGCGGAGGCGTTGCGCTGTTTCGAGCGTCGGACAGTGTAACACGCAGTGAGTGGCGAGCATTCGCAGAAGCATTTTCAATTACCTCCTCGCTTCCGGGCGTTTACGGTATTGGCTTTATAAAAAGTCTCCAACACAGCGAGCTTGAGAGCTTTATCGCGACAAATCGGGCAAGTGGCGCACCCGAATTTTCTGTCAAATCGCTCAATGACGTCCGCGCCAAGGACCATTTTGTGATTCAATTTATTGAGCCTCTCGAGTCAAATCGAGCGGCCCTAGGACTCGACGTCGGAAGCGAATCACAACGACGGGCAGCGGCTGAGCTCTCTCGAGACACAGGCAAAGTCGCCATGACGGGAAATATTCAGCTCAAACAGGATGCTCAGTCACGACCAGGCTTTTTGCTCTTTAGTCCTGTCTACGATAGATCCAAGCCGCTCACATCAGAAGCAGAGCGCCGTCGCGCTCATCAGGGCTGGGTCTATGCCCCGTTTGTGACAAGCGAATTTTTTGAGCATGCGATCAAGCACTTAACGGATGAGCTCGACATCACGATCTCAGATGAAGGCATAGGCGGACCTATCCTCTGGACCAACAAAGAAAAGAACTCAATGCAGGATCGACTCAGCACGATCCTGAGCATTGAGCTCGCACAGCGTCGCTTCCAGATCAGAATGAGTCCCAGTAAACGGTTCGTCTATTCAAGAGCAGCATTAACAGCCTGGGTTAGCACCATCAGTTCGATTCTCGGCCTACTTGCAATCGGCGTACTTGTGAACGTGTCAATATCTCGTCGTCGAATTGAGCGATTGGTTGACCTCAGAACGCGAGAGGCCGAATTTCACCGAGTGTCTTCTCTCGAAGCATCTCGTCTCGCCTCACTCGGGGAGATGGCCGGCGGCATCGCTCACGAGATCAATAACCCTCTTGCAATCATCGTCGCTCGCACCGAGAATCTACTCGACCGCGCCAAACGCGGCCCGCTCGACACGCAGGAAGTCGAAACCACACTGAAACGAACTCTCGAGGTCTCACAACGTATCGCCAAAATCGTATCCGGAATGCGTCGTCTCGTTCGAGACGACTCAGAAAGCCCAATGGAGGCCACGGCATGCGCAACTGTCATCGAGGATGCCCTCGATCTCTGCCGCGAAAAGTACCGTTCGCGTGGTATCGAGCTCACTGTCGATATTGAAACGGGACTTCAAATATTTTGCCGACGCATTCAGGTGGCTCAAGTTCTCGTCAATCTCTTGAACAATGCCGAACATGCCACCGAAGGACAGCATCCACGATGGATCAAGCTGCGCGCTTACCAAGAAGGTTCGTGGACCAATATTGAAGTGAGTGATAGCGGAACGGGAATCCCGTCCCATATCGCACAGAGAATGATGGACCCCTTCTTCACCACAAAGGACGTTGGCAAAGGCACCGGCCTTGGACTGGCAATATCCCGGAGCATTATGAACCAGCACCACGGCCGGATTGACTACCTTCCCGACCGGAGCAATACGACTTTTGTTTTGCGCTTTCCGATCACGTTTTCGACGTAAATTCGCGTTTGTGAAAGAACTGATGATAGGCCTTGATCTTCAACCGCTGCATCGGGTTGCGGTTTCCCCACGGACGCCAAAACCGAATGGACTTTTGACGATTAAAGTCGACATGAAAGCCTCGCGGCGCATACCGAACCTCAGAAGAATCCAATAGTATCTCAACCACCATGGCGCCAATCGCAGCACTCGCTGCATAACAGCCAATATTCAGCGATGGAAGTCGACGTGCAAATAAGTCAACAGCCCCCGGTTCACGCAAATAAGCTTGGTGCATAAGGTTAGGCGTGATGCCCGCTAAAAATCGAATGATCTTTGCCTCGACCGTAAGCCGCTCACGCTTGAGATCAAAATAGTCATTGAAGCTCATTCCGGCTGGAGAGAAAGCCATGATCGCCGTTCCCATACCAAAAGGACCCGCCGTAACGACCGGAATCCCCTTTTTATAAGCGAGTTCGTAGAGAGCGATACGAATGTCCATCGCAAAGAGATCCAGCGCATCGACAACAATATCAACGCCGTCCAGAAACTCATCCATATTGGCTTCTGTCACACCCTGCGGAAAGAGTCGAAGATCAACGTCGGGATTGATAGACCGAGCGAATTTTGCCGCAACATCGATCTTCAACTGGCCGATCGTTTCGCATGAAGCACCCTGCTGACGATTGAAATTCTGAATCTCGAAGGTATCGGGATCTGCGAGATTAAACTTTTCAAAGCCGAGTCTTAGAAAACCATGAAGGTGATGTCCACCGACGCCGCCAAGACCGGGAATTGCGATGCGCTTCGATCGAAGCCGACCTTGATCCTCTTCTCGAAACCAACCTCGATTGCGCTGAAAGGCAAAATCATATCGGAAGTCTTTTTCGGCCATAGCGAGATCCTAGGTTCTGCATACACTTTCTGAAACGAGAATCTCCAAAAAAGAAATCCTCGTTCCAATTCTAGAGATGCTCCATCAACTTTCAACTCTATTTTTGAACTCTTGATGATCAAAAAAGTGCAGGAGAAAAACCTGAACTTTGCTCTTCTCGCGTTTGCCGTCTTGCAGGAGAATATTGGCCATTTCACCCACAAACGACTGCGTAAGCTTTCGAAGTTCATCGCGCGCCGTCTCTGAGACTGGAAAAACTCGCGACGACCAGCCTCGGCGCGACAGCGGCACGCCATCGGCCGTCGAGTACCGGTGCAGCGCTTTCTCCGTCCAATATCGAGCGAACTTCGCCGATCCAACAATGTCGGCCTCAAGATCAATACGCTTCAAATTCAAAACATACTTATCACCCGATCGCTCAATCGTCTTGTTCTCGGACAGCAGACTCAAGCCCTGGCGAACCTCCGCCATCGAAAGCCCTAGCCCGGTTGCGATTGCCCGATCGCTATGGCGCTTAAGCTGGGTGTACTCTGCTGTCTCCAAATAAGCTTCAATCGCGCTGAGCCATGGAAACTCCGACTCAAGACGCAACTGACTTCTCATTCTGGCCATTTCTTCTCTAAATACCGGATCCTGAATCTGCGGCGCCAAAACGCCGACCAAATAGGGAAGCAACGAGCTAAATCCAGTCAAAAACTCAAAAACAAATTCCACTGGAACGTCCTGTTGAGCCGTCACCAAGCGATGCATCGTTGTCTTGGAGACACGCATTTTCTTCTGAACCTGAGAAAGATTGTATCCACCAAACTTGCGAAAAATGTCGCGCATAAAAAAGCCGCCGTTTTCGCCGGCCGCAGCCGCCGGGCCCGCGAGGACGCAAACAGCATCGGTCAACGGCAGTCCCATTGTGTCGGCAATCCTCATTAAATCTGCCCACATTAAAACTTTCTGCCCCGACTCCCACTTATGCCATTGATTAAAACGGTAGCCGAGCCGCGTGCTCATTTCTTTCTGAGTCACCTCACCTCGAATCTCACAAAGGACGTGCCGCACCAGTCTTTGGCCATCGAACTGTTCTTCTTTTCCCATATGCCTTCTCTAGCGGCTGTCCTTTCGTTGCGCAAGGAACCACCGCCTCTTTCCCAGGAAATTTGATCTGTCTCATTTTGAGAAAAAATCTTTGCGACCGTTGAAACCTTTCGCCGGGCAGACGTGTTTCCTTAGCACAAGGAGACCACATGAAAACACATATCCTGTCAGTCCTCGTCATTCTTATTTCAGTAACCTCAGCCCATGCTCGAGACCGTGTCGATAACCGACAGATGCGCCAACAGGCCCGCATCCATGCCGGAAAAGAATCCGGCGAGATAACACAGAATGAGGCAGCACGCCTCCGTGCGAGCAAGCGCCAGATCAGACGCCTCGAACGACGCGTCGAGGCCGATGGCAACGTGACCCCCGGCGAGGCCGCACGCCTGGAACGACGGCAGGATGCTCGCAGTCGACAGATTCACCGACTCAAGAACAATGACAACACGACTGCCGCCCCCGCTAGTGACTCTGCGGTTCAACAGTAACAAGAGTGATTCGACACGAAGGAGCCTATATGAATAAATCAACTCTCTTCACCACTTCGCTTTCATTTCTTCTCATTTCAAATATCGTCGGATGTCGCGCAGAAGAGTTCGGCGACACAGAGGCCGGTTCGGATCAACAGAGTGACGCACTCGAGTCCGCTATCACCGTCATTTCGGGCCAAGCCGACGATGCGACGGGCGAGTCCTTTGCCCTACACAAATCAGCGACGGGCTGGAAGGTCGCACTCGCCGAGTCTATCCTCTTGCCCTCGGCAACGGCAAACAACTGCGGCCGCGCATTTAGCCAAGTCTGTGACAATGCGACCGGCACAAAGACGGCGACATATTCATCTTGTAGCGTCGGATCTCGAGGCTTTGCTCTATCCGGCTCTGTCACTCTCACCTATTCAAACAACAGCTGTTCTCTCGGAGTTGGCGAGAATGTCGTTCGTACATTTGATCACACAATCAGTGGTCCGCATGGAGGAGCTGTTCAAACGACTTCAGCTCTTCGAGCCAATTACCGCGGTACCCAGATCGGCGGCGGTGGGCGACTCAGTCACACAGCTTCGACAACATGGGAAATGGAGATTCTCGGCAAACACAAGATTGGCACACGCAATGGACACGCGCTCTTTGATATATCCGTGCAGACGACAAATCCACTTGTCATTGACGGCACCCTCGGTCGATCCGGACGGACCATCTCGGCGGGTTCTATCGAAGTCAGCCACAATCTTGCCCAGTTTTCGACAGTGTATACCGTTACTCAGCCCTTGGTCTGGAACTCAACATGCTGCCATCCCGTGTCAGGCGCCATGAGCGCGACCTACTCCGGATCTCTATCTGGTCAGGGCACAATTACTTTCAACGGATGTGGTTCGCCTCAGTTGTCAAAAGACGGCCGTACTCGCACACTTTCAATTGGCTACTGTGAATAAACGGCCAGGGAACAAAGGTAAGTCCATTCGTGCATCGACACCGCGACTCAGAAATTCAAGCACTCAGCGACGATGCACTCATGAAGCTCTTGGCAGACGAATCGCCTCAAGCCCTTCCGACCGCCAAGACTGCATTTCGGATTTTGTTTGAAAGGCACGGAGGCCTCGTTCTTGGTTACTGTACTCGAATTATCGGCGACAAGGCTCTCGCTGAAGATACAGCGCAGGATGTTTGGATGAAGGTTATCAAAAATGCGAAACATTACGAAGCACGAGAGCAGCTGCGGCCATGGCTCCTCACTCTCACGCGCAACACGTCACTCAACGCGCTTCGCGATCGCCGTGACTGGTCAGAGCTCGACGCCGAAGAGGCCGGCGACGAAAATCACGCCGACACTTTGATGCACCTTATGGAGAAAAGTGAGTCGAACCAGGTCCGTATTGCTCTCCAACAGCTTCCGTCACCTCAACGGACGGCACTCTCACTCTTCCTCATTGAAGAGCTCTCCTATGAGGAAATTTCGCAAGCCATGACGCTCAAACTGAGCACAGTCAAAACCCACATTCATCGCGGGCGCCTTTCGTTGATTGCAGCCCTCTCCGAGTCCGGAGGCCGCAAGTGAGCGATAAAAACTGGTTCAACGAAAAACCGACCGACAAACTTTCCGCACAGATTCACCAAGCGGCCGAGTACGAGCTCGAGCGACGAAGCCGCCTGAGCCAAACCGAACGACGCCGTTTTCTGGACTTCATTTGGCTTGCGCCGCTCGCCTTTGCAACGTTGGCCGGCGTTTGGCTCAACCGGCAACACACGGAGCCCGAAACAACTGACAACTCGGTTGCTGATCTTGACTTGCTGTCGATCGAGACGACCGACATCGACCTCCTCGTCGACGCCGACTTTGATCACGATTTTTTTGATGATCTCGATGTTCTAGAAGAAATAACCGACGAGGACTTTAACGTATGAGTGCTACGAGTGAGAAACCAAACGCTGAAATGCTGGAGTATCTCGATATTCTGCTTATTGCCGATTCACCGGAACAGCTCTCTGAAATCGCCGAGAACCCTGATCTAATTGAGAATCTTGAGCTTCACGACGAGAATCCAAACGATCTTGATGAGGAGATCGACGAATGAAAAAACTCAACCGCCGACAGGTCCTCAAGGTCGCCGCTTTCTTCGCCACGACAAGTGCGATCGGGTTTCGCTCACTCCAAACTCAAGCGGCTGACGGCGCTTCTGAAGCCGCGAAGCAGTTTGAATCGCTTTCACCAGAGGAGAAAAAGCAGGTTCTTGACCGCTATCAAAAGTTAAAGTCACTCTCTCCTGAGCAACGTGAAAAGCTCAAATCTCTTTCTGCGCATATCAGATCCATGCCCCCAGAGCGTCGCCAAGCTTTTCGCGTTGGACTAAAACGCTGGAGACAACTCAACCCGGCTCAGCAACAACAAATTAAAAATAGGTGGAAGCGTTTTCAATCTCTGACCCCGGAACAGCAAGCACGATTGCGAACTCGATTCGAACGGTGGCGACAACTCACCCCTGCGCAGCGCGATCGCCTGCGTCGGGCTATTCGACGTCGACGACAGGGCTAGTCAGCATGTTCTCTCGCTGGATCAGCCTTGCGGTCATCGCATTCACTCCCTGCCTTTCTATCGCCGAAGAGCTGCCCTCTTTTGCGCTGCCTTCAACCGTTAACGTCAGTGTGTCGAGCTCGAGCAGCGAGACACAGTCGGCATCCATAGGCGCGCAACTCATGCTTCGAAAGAATTTTTGGCTGGCGGGATCTCTTGATTCAGCGAAAGAGAAGACCGACGACTTCGAGTCCACCACCAGTGGAGGCTCCGTCTCCATTGGATCCGATCCTCTTGACGAATACAGTTTCGAGGCCGGGGTCGACGGTTTTGGTGTCGACAACCAGTATCGAGTTCGAGAGCTGCGAATTCGCGGCACCCTTGCACCCGATTCCATTTTTGAACTTGAAAACCCCGGCGTCGAGATCGGCATCGAGTATCGAATAGGTCGCTTTTCTTTCTCAAACTCACCAAACATCATCTTCAACACCACCGAAGTTGAGCTCGAGACCCGAACCCTTCACCTCGACGCGACTTGTAATGTCGGGAGACATTGGACCTTTCGCGCTTACGTCGAACGCACCACCCTGCCGTCGGCATTCTCTGACCTCAACCGTCCACTCGCGCCACTGTTCATTCCCGAGTCTGCGATTTCTACAGCGGTTTCGTGGCCAGACGATGAAGGGGGCGGAACGATCGGCTACAATCGCGGCCGCTTCGGCATTCGAGTCGGACTTTCGCAGAAGCACGCGGCTGTGTCAGGAGCCGTCTCCGCTCTTCATTCACTGGGAATCGACTATCGCCTGACCCACAAGCTTCTGATAGGAGCTCGAAGCACAGTTTCGCGCTCTCTGGATGACACATCACTTGATCCGATTCAGACTTTCGGGCTCGATCTCTCCGTTCAATTCTAGATCGACGCAGAGCCTTATCCCTTACTCGCTGAGCCCGAATCACGCGACCATCAGTGATATGAATGCCAACTTGTCATCGGCAGAGTTCTACACATTAAAACCGTGGCATTTTGCTTTGGACTGGGGGCTCGCCGTCGTTCCAATCGTCGTCGTCATCGCTCTCTGCGAGTCTTTCGACTTTCGGTTCTACCCCCTGGCTCTTCTCGTCAACGGTCATTCTTTTGTTCGACTCATGAATCTTGGCCATGAAGGTATTCACGGCCTGCTTGCGCCGAATCGACAGTTCAACGACTTTCTTAGCCGCTATCTCTGCCTCTTCCCGATTTTCGTTTCGCATTCGCGATTCAAAACCTTGCATATGCTCCACCACCGACTGCTCAACGACCGTCTTGATCCCGACGGTTTTCAGTTCAAGAGGTTTCCCATACGGTTCGGCGCCTGGCTGCACGACTTTATTCTCGATCGATTGAAACTTCGCTATACCCGAGACTATGTGAACTACTTTACCGAGTTTCCCGATCGTCTACGACGGCTCCAAGGAAAGAGCAGAGGTCTGCCCACAATTCGATCTGATTTTTTGGCGTTCTCCTTATTTTGGATTCTTGCACTCACTGTTCTTATCGCAAGCGGACTGATCGTCTCCTTCGTGCTCTACTGGATTTTCCCCGTGATGTCGGCACTGCCATGGATCCGCATGGTCACCGCTCTTCAACACGGTGGCTTTCCTGAAAATCACATTCAGAGCCGCAGCGTCCAAGGCCACGGGCCATTTTTTCGGTTTTTATTTCCGGTGCATTTGAATTTTCACGGCGAACACCATCTTAATCCCGGTGTGCCCCACTACAATCTGCCGCATTTCGCCAAGCTTATCGAAGACTCCGACGTCGAACCAAAACCCGTTCGCGTTACTCTCCGTGAGAATTTTCGCGCTCTTTTCAGTGCTCCGTCGAACGCGTCATTCCGCGATTCGTAGCCTCAAGGATCGACTCTGCGGCATTTTGTTCCTGAGTCTCTATGACATTGCCCCAGATTTTTTGACTCACTGGTCCTGGCAACATGCCCACAATCTGATCCACCTGCCCCGGCTCCGCGGCCGACCATCGATACAGAACCTCGGCCTTCACTTCCGCCAGCGCTTGCCTACGATTGGAATCCAAACTCTCGTCCTCAATCGTCCGGTCTTCAACCACAGCGGCCAACACTTTCTCGGCAAGATCAGCGCTCTTTGAGTTCATTGCATCAAACAGAACATCCAACGCCGTCATCTGCTGACTCGCCAGTTCATGATTCCCCATGGCCGGCGCCTTCAGAAGCAACTCAAGCTCGCGCATGAGCGATGCATCCTGAAACATGCGCTCCTTCAACTGGCGCTGCTTTTCCTCGTCATCTGTTGAAGTCGCCAGAACAATCTTCTTCGTTTTTTCAAACTCAAGAAGCGAGTCTTTGGTCTTTGCAGACAGGGACACCTCGAGGCCAGGCGCGATTGAAGCTGGCTCACGCGCTGAGCTGACCTGCACTGCTTCTGACGGCTCAACCGGTCCAACTGCAAACTCACTCGTTCCTTCGTTGACCGTCTCACGAGCTGCACTTGTCTGCGGCTCAGTCGCGGGTCTTTCACCAAGCCACCAAGCCAGTCCACCAGCCAACAAACCAATCGCGACGGTCGATCTTACTCGCCTCATTTTGCAAACACTCCGCGCGTCAGTTTTTTCTGCAGGAGCTGTCGATTCAACTGATCAGATCCCTCGTTCTGGAAGAATGCGGTACCGTTCAAGTACCCTTCCGTCACCACGATGTTTCTCTTTGGCTCCGACGTATTCAGGAACAGGTTGTAGACCTTGCCGATATGTTTCGTGCTCTCAATCGCCACGATTGGATCTCGTTTGCCGCCGATCCGAACCAGGTTATCACCGACTTTGAAGTCCGATGCGAGACGCATCGATCCGTCGTCGGCCAAGACCGGATGGTTCGGAGTGATTCGCAACACGCGCCCCGACGCCATCTTGAAATTCAGGATCGTATGCTCAGTGTCGACGAGCTCCGTCACCCAATTTTCAACCGGTGTCGCCTCAACTCGACGTGAGTTCATAGTTCCATCTGCACCCAAGGTCGCAACCGAAGCCGTCTTTGCAACCAGCGCGTCGATAAACTTCACTGGCTTCATTCCTTCGGTGCTTGTGCCTGCCAAAATTCGCTGCTCTGGAGTTGCACATGAAGAAACACACACCGCTGCGACATAGGCCGTCGATGGGACCGTACAACTTGCCGACGCCACCTTAGGAGCAATCCACGCCTTTTCTGGAGTTGTCGCGCGATTCATGAAGGTCGCATACATCGGACGAGCCGAGTCGAGACTGAACGCATTCTTGCCCGTTCCAACCTGCACATCTTCAAAGTTCTTCAAGAACTCATCGATTGCGGGAACTGTCGCTCGACACTTCTGCATCCAGTCATGACGCGCACGGGCCTGGGTGATACTCAAGCTATCCTGCGAACAGCGATGCGGCACATAGTCGCGGCAATAGCTCTCGGTCTGCCACTCGGTGTACTCCTTCGACTCACTTGCAAGCTGCACGGAGTGATCGATACAGGCGTAGTTTTTAACGGTGGTGACATCGCGATGTGAAACCGTAACACCAATCTGGTTCTTCGGACAAACGTTCGTCGACCCACCCTCTTCACGAGTCGTCTCTCGATCCGTGCGCTTCACCGAATCTGGATCGCCGTCACACACGCGACTCATTGCCGGGGCCGGAACTTTACAACGATCACTTGGAGCTTCGTTCCCCATGGCATCGCGACAAACCATCACTTGCGTCTGCGTTCCGCCGCAAGCCGCAGAGCACGTTGTCCATGTTTCCGTATCGACCCAGCTATACGTTGGGCAAACTCCCGCCACTGTCTGCGAGCCTTGACGAGTTGTGGAACTTGTCAAAACACCGTTTGCGCACGAAAAGTCAGCAACCTGCGAGTATGTGTTATAGATTCCGGTTTCGCCAAACTCGCACGCAACTGGCGTTTTGATTTCGCCGACGACAACACCAGTCTGCGATCCACCATCGCGAATCACTGAACCATCGGTCATTCGGCACGACTGACCTTCGCAATCGCTCTGGCTCAACGTCTCACGAGTTCGCGACGTCTCTGTCCAAAGCAAGGTCTCTTGAATATCGCGACACTCTTCAACAATGCGCTCACGAGACGTCACAAGCTTTGTTCCATCCAGACCACACATTTCGCGGCTGCTCGACGGAGCTCCATAGCTCGTGCGAGTGAGACCTGCTGTTGAACAAGACTTCGGATCCACAGGAGCAGGTGTCGGACTTGGAACTGGCGAAGGTTCTGGAGACGGCTCAGGAGAAGGAGCCGGTGTCGGACTTGGAACTGGTGCCGGCGACACGTCGATTGTGCGAGTCAACGTCACCCAGGGCACTGTTGCTGATGCTGCAGTAAAAATCCGCATGCTCACCGTAAAGGTTCCGGCGGCAGAGTAAGTGTAGCTCACCGTTCGACCCGAGATCGATGTCGACGATTCGCCCATCGTCCACTTCACATCCGTTACTGCAGGATCCAAACATGGCGGCAGGTAAGCCGAGAACACCAGGGCTTGCCCAGCCTGTCCCGCGGAAGGGCCTGAGATTGTCAAATCTGTCACACACTCCAAACCGTCAATACCTGCAACTGATACCACTGTCTGTCGCACGCTCTCAGTCGATCCATCAGCATAAGTGAGACTGAGCTGAACGTCGAATGTACCAGGCATCGAGAAGATATGAAGAACAGAATTGACCGAACTCACAACCGGCGAACCATCGCCAAAGTTCCAAGAGGCCGACTGCAAGGTCTTACCGCTCGGGATTCCAGAATCGTAAGTGACAAACTCACCCGCAATCGCGACTTGCGGTCCGACAATCGCAGCACTTGTACCGACGACTGTCGTTTTAAGTGTCGTCACGGCCATCGCCTCAGCCGCCGTATCGGACTCGCTCTTTGTCGCCGTCAAAATCCGCGTTGCACTCTTCGTCGACGAAAGCTTCGCCGCGCTTCCGGCGCTCACCGGCACTTCAGCCGAAACAATATAAGTTCCCGGCTGCTCAAAGTTCCAGTTCAAACGCGCGCCATCTTGTGATGCACTCGCACCGGCAGTCCAAGTCATCAGCTCGGCATCTTTACAGTTTACAGCCTGATTCAGTTTGTAACTGGTGTCCTGGCCCACGCCAACAGTGATTTTGCCAAGAATGCCAACCGTCGCCGCATCAAGCTCTGGCGCTGTCGGGCTGCACGCCGCTTGCGCCAACACATCAACACTGGCTGACGAGGTCGCGTCTTGCGCACCCTTCTGGCAACCCGCGAGTACGACTGACGCTACACCCATTGCGACCATGTTTTTAAACTGAATCATACGTCCAACTCCCGTCCGTGTCCTTTGACTATCGTCCGGTAATGTTGGAGCTTTCGCGACATTTTCAGAAGAGGCGAATCACCTTGAGTCTCACTGCTGTCTATCGTTCCAACAGAAAATTCGACATTCTATGAATCTCCGATTTTCTGTCAAAAGTGTTTACAAGACCTTCTTCTCATCTGGAGAAATGAAGAGTTCCTTGTAGCCCGACCGCGGATCATCGGAGCGAATAAACCGCATGTCTTTGTACACGCCCAAAACCAACTCGAGCGTCGTATGGACTGTCGAGCCGACACCGAGATGCCCCCCCAAAGTCTTTCCCACACGATCAGATACTGCGATATGGGTATGCGATCCGTCGTTCGAAATAACTCCCGATAGAGCCACAATTTCAAATGGCCCCTTCAGAATCGAAGCCTCCTTCTCGTCAGAAAAACGGATCGAGGCAACCGTCAAACTCCCAACCGCCGACAAAATCGAAGCCGCTTGAATCTGGCCCTCTTTTGCCCAACGATCCAGGCTCGCACGCACATCGTCCCCCGGAAGCAGCCGCAGCACTTCCACACGTTCAATCTCACCGCGCCCTCTTAAACTCATTGTACCGTCCACAGCTTCAGTCCTTTTCTCGCTCTTTGGCGCCGACTGGCATCCGACAAGTGTCATCAAAATAACGAGCACCGCTCCTGTTGTTTGCTGCATCGCCGGTCCCTCCACTCGATCCGGCCGCACCGGACTCAATCTGACTATCAACGGACGCGGGCTCTCAGGCAATCTCATTCCGACCGTCGCCGCCTCCTTGCAGGAATGTCCGAGAAACGTACAAACGAAGGGACGCCCCGATGAATACCGAAACAAAGAAAGATCAATTTGAACAGTTCATTGAAATGGTCATCGACAAAGCGAAGACTCGCCCCCTTTCAGCGAATGTCTCGCTGGTGATGATCGGACTGATGGCGTTAGGTGGACTGAATGTCAGCATCGCCATGTACGACACATCCTACATGGATGAGGTGCCTGGGTTTGTTGGCTTTGGCAGCATAGCGCTGGCAATTGCCGTGTCAGCACTTTTTGGATATGGCGCCGCTCTCGCTGGGCTTTGGAAGATGAAGCGTTACGGAGTCTACGCGGTGATCGGCCTTGCGGCACATTCGGTTGTCTCGTCAGTCATTCTCAAAATGGCGCTGATTTCGAGCGTTCTCATTTTCGGGGCGTTGGCCTACTTTCTCTGGCAAGATCGAGAGAAGTTCTCTTAGGACCTACTTCGCACCGTTGGCCTGAAGCACTCCATAGAATTGGCAACCGACGCCACGATAGTTGTAGAACGAACCGCCCATCAGGAGTCGCGAAGAGCCTGTAGACCACGCGATCGCATTGACAGTTGAATCGGCGCCATTGGCGCCGGAGTTGGGCGAGAACGTCGTATCTTTACTCCCACTGAGCGTCACCTTGGTCACGCGATTCGCCGCGGTGCCTCGGTACGTCGTAAACGCCCCGGCAACATAAAGCGAAGTGCCGTCATAGGCCAAAGCGCTGACTGTGCTGTTCGCCCCATTGGAGCCAGTCGCCGGCGAGAAAGTGGTATTGAGAACACCGGCAGCCGACACGCGAGCAATACGATTCGCCGGAGCGCCACGATAGGTCGTGAAGGCACCACCGAGATAAACGTCAGTCCCATCCGTCGTCAGAGCACTCACCGTATTATTTGCACCATTGGCCCCCGCCGCTGGCGAGAACGTGGTGTCCATGACTCCGGTCGTGGATATGCGCGCGATGCGATTCGCAACAGCACCGCGGTACGCCGTGAACGCTCCGCCGATGTAGAGATCAGTCCCAAGAAGAGTCAGCGCATTCACCTGGCCACCGGCACCGTTGGCGCCGGAGTTTGGCGAAAAGACGGTGTCCTTTAGACCCGTCGTCGCGTTGACTTTTGTCACTCGATTGGCCGCCGTGCCTCGATAGGTGGTGAATGCGCCGCCAAGATAGAGACTGCCAGTTCCATCCAACTGAAGAGCCAAAACAGAATTATTTGCACCGTTCGATCCCGAAACGGGCGAGAATGTCGTGTCTATCGCGCCGGTCGCGAGATCCAACTTCGCCACGCGATTGGCAAGGCCACCACGATAAGAAGTAAACGCTCCGCCAATGTAGAGAGAGACGCCATCACTGCCGATGGCACTCACTGTGTTATTCGTTCCGTTTGCTCCAGACTGTGGCGAGAACGTCGTATCGGGAATATTCGAGCTATCCAAGACGGCAATATTATTCGCAATCCACTCAGGAGCTCCGTACTTGAAACCTCCGGCAACGGTTACTGTCGCCGCCTCAACAACAAACGCGTTCGGCTGTGCACTCACGTGTCCACTCGAAAGAAGCGCGCCAGAGCCGCTTAAGCGCGCCAGAATACGCGCTGTAGCCCCACGATAGGCCACAAAGCTACCGCCCGCCCAAATCACTCCGCTTGAGTCCACGCCGAGCGCTGTCACTGAACCGCTACTAAAACCATTTCCTCCGCTCGTCGGGTTGAAGATCGTATCGATTGCTCCGGTCGACGCCGAAAGCAAAGCGATGCGATTCGCAGCACCCCCGCGGTAGGTCGTAAAATCTCCGCCCGCGAGCAAAGATGTTCCCGAGACCGTGAGGGCTCGTACGATATTGTTAAAGCCATTTCCACCCGTCGCCGGACTGATCACAGTATCAAGAGCTCCGGTCAAAGATACGCGAGCAAGACGATTTGCCGCAGCTCCCCGGTAAGTTGTAAACTGCCCGCCGATCCAAACTCCAGATGCATCGGCCACCAACGCAAAGACTGTATTGTTGACGCCATTTCCGCCCGTTGCCGGATTGAAGACCGTATCCAACACCCCTGTCGCAGCGTTCACCTTCGCGACACGCGTGGCCGTTGCACCCCGATAAGTTGCGAACGTTCCTCCGATGTAAAGAACCCCTCCATTGATGGCCAGTGCGTTGGCCGTCGCATTGACGCCATTGCCACCCGTTGCCGGCGAAAATGTCGTGTCGAGCACGCCCGAGAGAGAGATTTTCGCAACCCGGTTTGCAACTCCTCCACGATAGGTGGTGAAAGCCCCTGCAAGCCAAATTGAAGTTCCGTCAGTCACGATCGCATTCACCGCGCCATTGGCCCCATTGGCACCCGACGCGGGATTAAAAGTGAGATCGAGTTGCCCATTGGGCAGTACACGCGCGATGTTGGTCGCCACTTGATCTCGGTAACGCGAAAATGATCCGCCAAGGATGTAAGAGCCATCGGGCAAGACAACGGCCGACAAAACAGATCCGTTAAAGCCCCCTCCAAAGGCGGCCGTCGCATCGAGTGAATCTGTTGCACTCACATATCGAGCAACACCCATCCGCGGAGTTCGCGAAAATCCCGTGAACGACCCGCCAACCACTCGGCGTCCATCCGCAAGACCGAGCACCGCGCTCACCGTACCAAGCGGCTCAACGGCTCGAATCGCGTTAAATGTGCGGATTGCAACGGTCTCGTTACCAGCAAGGTCATGCGATCGGACTTCGATCGTACGTGGACCACTTGCGCCGACAATATGGAGACTTGTGCGATAGCTGCCTGAGGTACACGGCATCGATATCACGGCCTCAAGATCAACTCCAGGGAAGAAGTAAAGATCCTCACCAATGGTACATCCACCGACAAGTGCAAAGTCGGCGGCCTCCAACGTCGCACCGGGAACCGGCGTCGTGATTGTCAGCGCCGGTGCAATGGAGTCCTTCGTCAAACCAATCGTCACCGGCACCGCGGGACTGCCGGCGGCCGACGCGTGATTCACCGTAATGGAAATCGGCCCTTCTGCTGCAGCCGTGAAGTCGAGTGTTGTCGACCATAATCCTCCGGAGCAAACAGCGCTCCCTGTCGCATCACCGGTGATCGTCACATTTTGACCGTTGGCGCCACAAGCTCCCTCAATGGGAAATCCCACCTGAGTTGCAATTGCGACGTAACTCCCGGGAATTGGATCCGTCACCGTCAGCGCCGGCGTCACCTCATGATCGAAGTTTCGACTATAGGACGCTCCATCATTTCCGGCCGCATCCTGGAGGTCCACAGTCACAATCACAGTCCCCTCAGGAGCGCCGACGAAATTCAATGTCGCGGTCCAGTTCCCAGCGATACATACCGCGCCGCCGCCGACATCGCCGGTGATCACGACAGTTCGACCATTCTCGCTACATGATCCAGAAACCGTGAAGGCGGCCTCTGTCGCAATTGAAATTGTCGACATGTCAGCTGGATCATCGATGGTCACAATTGGAGCCACCGTGTCCTTCGTGAACGTTCTTGTCGCTGTTGTCGACGAGTTGCCGGCAATATCGGTTTGCACAAACGAAACAGTGACACTGCCTTCAGTAAGAACCGAAAGATCCAAGGCCTGAGTGAAGAGCCCGCCCGAGCAGGTCGATGATGCCGAGACGCTTCCGGCCGTGATCGAAACCGCCCGTCCATTTTCACTACATGCACCCGTAACGACAAAACTCGCTTCACTTGCAGCGTTGATATAGCTGCCAGCCGCGGGCGAGCTGACCGCCACAACCGGTAACGTCGTATCCTTCACGAGCATCACCGAGACCGGTGTCGCAGCCGTACCGTTGACCGTCGCGTGGTTGGCAACGAGGACCAAGCTTCCCTGTAGGGCCGATGTCAAATCGACCGTCGCCGAGAAACTCCCTGCCGTACAGGTTCCACTCCCCGTCCCCGCACCACTCACCATAACGGGCTGACCATTCGCTCCGCACGTACCCGTGACCACAAATGCAGCCTGATTCGTCGCATTCACATAGGCACCGCTGACCGGTGACGCAATCGTCAGGACCGGCGGAAGCTCTCGAATGAACTGACGCGAATCCTGCGTGGCGTAGTTTCCAGCCGCATCGATATGATCGGCCAGAAGAGTCACGGTCCCATAACTTGCACTTGAAAAATCAAGCGCGGCACTCCAGCTCCCAGCGGCACAAACTGCTGAACCAGCGGCAGCACCGCTCAACAAAATCGATTGGCCATTTTCGCTACATGAACCCGAGACCACAAACGCAGTTTCAGTGAGTGGTGTCATCACGGTTAAAGCGGCAGGAGCGCCAATTGAAACCACTGGCGGAACCGTGTCTTTCAAAAAGACTCGACTGCTTGCCGCAGAGCTATTTCCAGCAAGGTCCGTTTGCGATACCTCTGCAGAAACGCTTCCGTCCGCAACGCTTGAAAAGTCCACAGCTCTTGAGAACACACCACCGCTACAAACTGCAGTCGATGTGACCGCTCCTACGCGGATTGAAACCGATCGCCCCTCTTCTGAACATGTACCAGAGATAGGAAAGGCGCTGACGGTCCCAAGATTGATCGCCGTTCCTGCAGCGGGCGCCGTGATCTGCACTGTCGGCAGCGATGAGTCGTGAAGAATCTGCGCCATCATGCAAGACGACTCAGGCCCACCCACGCCATTTCGAAACTTCGCGTAAACGGTATTCATCGCGTTTGCCGATGGCAGCCGATAGTTGAAGCCACTGGTCATCGAAATCCAGGCTCCACCACTTGCACAGCTTGAATTTGCGGTAAAGTACACGTGAGTGACATTTGCGCCGGACAGACTGACGCGAACATCCAGCGACGTTGTGGTTGGACTTCCGTTCTCGATCAGAACTTTGGGGCGAAACGGTGCTGCGCGATTTTCAACCGGCACTTCGCCGTCGTCTTCGTCGCCACCACAACTCGTTAGAATCACGGTGCCCATCACCGCAATCAGAACGAGTTTGAAAATGCGACTCAACTTTTCCAAAACCATTGCTTAACTTTACCTCAACATTTAGAGACTATTCGGTTATTTCTCTGTAAAAACAAAGGCTTGAGTAAAATTGAGACGGGCAAAATACGACCCTAGATCGCATGTCGTCGACTTGAGACGAGCTCGAGGGGGCGACGCCCCAAACTGATACAGTCGCACGTCAAAAGAGTCTTTGAGCGGTGAGGTTTGAATAAACGATTGGGACAAACCGGCTCGGCCGGCCAGCAAACTTACAAAGCCAAACCGGCACCTATTCGACAGTTTGCCGGCAGTGTTACTTCTTCCCGCATGAAACTCGCTCTTACCATTTTATTCACCTGCACTGCTGTCTTCACAGCAACGGCTCGAAGCGCCGAAAGCCTCGACTGCAAACCAGAACGAGGTTCATGCGAATTTTATCTCTGCCAAGAGGCGAAACAGCAGTGTGGTCCGACAGGTTACTATCAGCGCTTTGGTCATCCTTACTGCTCGGCTTTTCTTGAAGAGGTTCGGCCGAAGCTCTCACCGCGCGGCCAAGAGTGGTTGAAAGATGTCGCCTACTGCCTCCAAGAAGACTTCGATCATCTCAGCCGAAATAGCGATCCCTGCTGGTTCAGCGAGGACCTTGCCATCGCGACACACTCCGATTGCTACGTGAAAACTGGCGCTTGCGAGCTGGATGTGATTGATCTCGCCATCGTCGTTCGCACCTTCGCCAGTGAGCTCACCAACTCACGCATCATCGGACAAAGCGTCGACTTTCTCCGAAAATGCGTTTTTTAGTTTTCACTCCCGTCAGCGATTGGATTTGTAACTCGCACGAAGTGTCACTCCAGAATAGTTTCGATACCCACGAAGCATAACAAACCACGTGTCACCGCTTGGCCGTGCAACCGAACAACTCTCCTTGTTTCCGGATGTGTACGGGCGACAATCGTATGCTGTGACCGTGGGACGTGCCCCGCGCTTCACATAAAGGTCCACATCTCCTGCTCCTCCCGACGTGGCGATCACGAGATCTGTACTTCCCGCAGGAACAACAATTGAGAAAAACTTCTCGTCACTCGTGGCGCCCGTCAAAGATGCGATCGCAATGCCATTTGAAAGAACTCGTTCGCTTGGAGGCGGCACGGGGCTTTCGCTATTAAATAAAAATGCTGTATTGACCAGACGATTCGGTGACGCCGTTCCCACTGACGAAACTTTGCCACTGACGGAGCCTGCGAGAATTGCCGCTTTCACCTGACTCGGCTGAGCGGTCGGATGGGCGGCAAGATAAAGTGCCGCGGCGCCTGCGACGTGCGGCGAGGCCATTGATGTACCGCTAATCGTGTTGGTCGCGAGAGCCGATGTGTACCACGTCGACTTGATGTCACTTCCTGGAGCGAAAATAGAGACGCAGCTTCCGTAGTTTGAAAAAGAGGAACGGGCGTCGGCGTTTGTCGTGCTGCCGACAGTGATCGCCGTTGATACTCGAGCCGGCGAACTCTGACACGCATCTTGATTTTCATTTCCGGCCGCAACCGCAAATGTCACTCCTGCTTGAATGGCAGCGCGAACGGCATCGTCAATCGATTGCGATGGTGGACCTCCAAGACTCATATTCGCAACAGCGGGACTCAGATGGTGACTCGCGACCCACTCGATGCCAGCCACAACATCGGCATAGCTTCCAGAGCCAGCGCAGTCGAGAACTCGCACGGCATGAAGTTTCACATTCTTTGCAACACCGTAACTGGCGCTTCCAATCGTCCCCGCCACATGTGTGCCGTGACCATTGCAATCAGTCGCATCGCCATCGCCGTCGACCGCATCAAAACCATGCACGGCGCGACCTTGAAACTCTTGATGAGTTGTCAGAATCCCGGTGTCGATCACATAGGCGTTCACGACGGCTCCGCTTTGCTCATAGCGATAGCGACTGTCGAGTGGCAAACTCGATTGATCCAGTCGATCAAGGCCCCACGTTGCACCACTCTGTAGGACGCTCGCCTGCACACGGCGATTGGGCTCAACATACGCCACGCGCGAATCGTTTAAAAGCGCACGCGCCTCATCTTCGGTCATGCGGTAAACACCGCCCTGAACGGCGACTGAGAATACTCTCTCCGGCTCATCGAGCTCGTAATCCACGGCCACGTCGCGTGTGAGTTCTTGCACGGCTTGCGTCGTTGCGACCCGCAGAGTTTCATCACTCATCGCGGAAAGCTCCGCGCCATAGCGCGATTCGACTTTGGCTTTCACCGAAACGTCGCGCATCACGACGATGAACGATCCGTCGCCACCCGAAAGATCCAATGGATCGGTCGAAAACTTTGAACACGACACACCGCCAAGCAGCGTCACCATGATGAGAGTCGTCAGCTGTTGATAATTCAAATCGTCCTCCTTGGCCGAAGGGGCCAATGCTTACGACTTGTACGGATTTCAAAATGGTTAGCGTTGACGACGCGATCTCGCCATAGGTCCAGCTCTTATGAACGCGTACTGCGCTTCAAAAGGCATCGACGCAAAATGAAGTCATGAATAAAAAGATGCTCATTCCCACTGTGATCTGGTTTGCCATGCTCTCGAGCCACGGCCTGCTCTTCGCTCTCACTTTCATTTTACCGAAGGGAGCTGAGCAACTCGGTCTTGAGGTTCTTCAATACGTGGGCTTTGCGATGGTTGTCTTCGGTGCGGTTGTTGGCGGCCTTCCGCAGATTTGGAAAAACCCAAAACTCCTGACCAGCGCATCTGGCTCTGCCGTTCCGTCCACACTTTTTAGGTACTATGTTATTGCGCTCGCGCTCACCGACTTCTCGGCCTTTATGGGAGTGGTGATTCACATTCAAGGAGTCGCAACGCCGTTTCCGCCAACTCTGAATATCGCGGCATCAGCCATTGGTATGATTCTGCTCTTCCCGACACCAAGGCGCTTTGGCCTTGTTCCCAGCGGGCCATCCAATCAGAACCCGATGGTGAAAATCGAATAGCGCTCAGGCGGCTTGGTCGCGCGCCTGAGCCTTGGTGACGATTACTTCTTTGGAGCTGCGGCTTTTTTAGCTGCAAGAGCCGCTTGGCTGGCTTGCGACTTTGCAAGCTTTGCTGCTTTTTCTTCTGGCGACATTCCCCATGGCGAAGCCTTCTCGCCTTTGCCACCGCGATCGCCGCCGCGTCCGCCGCGACCACCACCACGCTTGCCGTCCTCTTTCGCTTTCGGCGCGCGAATCTGCACAAGGGCTTCGGGATAGATCGCGATGTCTTCTGCTTGTACCGAGTTCGACGGCGCTTTTTCGCCTTCAGCCAAACGCACAACCAAAACGCGTTTCAGATCATTGGCGTTGGCTTCTGCAACGTCGAGCGCCGTGATGAAGTAGCTGAGTTTTTCGCCTTCCAATTTATATGTCGTACCGAGCGACTCCTGGATCTCTTCTGTGGTTTTGCCCTCGGCAGTGAGAGCCGCTCTCACCTTCAAAGCTGCGTTTAAAGTGAAGCTAGCGAATTCTGTAACGGCTTTCATCGACCACTCCTGAAAATAAAATTGAGGCCCCATCCACGGGTCCTCTGTTAAATTTGGCGCATATTCACGACATGCACGCTCATGGGCTTAAGCGCGCTTTGCTCCAAATACAAGAATGGGAATGGATGAGGTGGATTTTGAGCTCAAATCGCCACATTTTCAGGCGCCAAATCGACCACGTTCGAGTACGTCGCCATTGATTTCTCGAGAAGTCGTATCGTGCGGTCTTCTTAGTATGGTGGGGCTGAAAAAAACGTGGCCTCGTATAAAATGAAGCAGGCCGTAGACCACGGTAGAATTGTTCGCCAACATGGCGAGTGGCGGACAAGTGGCGGGCAATTTGAGGTTGGCATTCCCGCCACCTTGACAGTGGCGGACAAGTGGCGGACAATGTGTCATGCATTCAAGATACCCCTACCTCAGCCGCCTAAAGATCCCCCATGAGGTTGTTTATACGGACACCCTTGTAAAATCGCTCATGCGCGTCGCTGAAACCAAGCCCTTTTTGGATGAGTATCTGGGCACTCCGCAAGAGGTAAAGCTCCTCCGAAAAGCCAAGGTGCGGGCCATCACCTATTCCAATCAGATTGAAGGCAATAACTTAGGTGAAAGCGAAGTTACCGCCGTTCTCCAAGGTAAGCGCGTAGCTGGCTCAAAAAAGGACGTTAAAGAAGTACAGAATTATCACGAGGCTCTCGATTACGCAGAGAGACTGATCGAAGACTCTCGGCCCCTCAAGGTTGCTGATATGTGCGACTTACAGAAGCTAGTGACTAAAGGAGTAATTGAAGAAAGACAGTGTGGGCGCATTCGTACCATACCAGTGAGCATCGTCAACGCCGCTAATGGCGAGAAAATTGATGAGTGCCCGCAGCCACATGAACTCAAAGACCTGCTCGATGATCTTTGGCGCTGGCTTGATGACACCAAAGATATGAATCCATTTGCCAGGGCTTTTGCCTTTCATTTTATCGCCGTATCCATACACCCCTTTGCCGATGGCAATGGCCGCACGGTGCGACTCATGCAACATCTATTGCTCTTGCTGGGTGGCCAGCGAATCACGAGGTTCGTACCAAGTGAGACAGCCATCATGCGTGGCCGTGACCGTTACTATACGGCGATTCGCCAAAGCCGTCGGCTTGAATCCTTGCACCCAATTTTAGAGTTCCTGGCAGAGTGTTTTGCTGTGTCCGCAGAAGAAGTTGTCGAAGAGGGCCGTAAGCTTTTACGTGAAAGCGCCGGAAAAACTCCAGAGGTTAGGTATCGCAAGATTTTGGCGCACGCCAAAAAGCAGGACAAGTTTTCCATACAGGATGTGGTCGAATGGATGCCCGATGTCCCGCGCCGCACAGTCGAGAGAGACGTAGCAACACTTGTAAAAAAACGTGCACTGAAGGCCAAGGGCGAATCGAAAACTAGGACCTATAGCATCGCGAAGTGGCAG
>JAEUWE010000438.1 GCA_016791465.1 Pseudobdellovibrionaceae bacterium | reverse complement strand
CTCGGGTGGCGAGTTTGGTATCGCGTTTGGTTTTCAGCCCTACATGCCATTTGACGCCGGGATGGCACTGACGTTCTCGAGCAGTGCTTCAAAGTACAACGGAACGCGTGCTCTTGAGCGCACGACGGTTTTATTTCGTGGCGCATACCGTTTTGGCGGCACCAATTCATTGGTGAATCATAGCTACGTCGGTGCGGCGGCTGGGCCTGTTATCGAACGTGAGGCGACTTATGTTGGCATTACCCCAATCATTGGATTTGATCTGCCCGTTCGCGAGTGGTCGGGCGACTATCTGTCGGCGCTGTCGGTTGGTCTTGAGGGCCGCTATCTTATCGTGAGTTCAAACGAGTCTGACGGCGCTTCGATCAACGGTACAATGAAATACTGGTTCTAGCCGATCTTTTGAACTCGCAAGAGTTTGAATGAAGAGCCGATGGGGATTTTCCCTATCGGCTTTTTTATTGTTGTTTGCTGTTGGCCCGAAGTCTCTACAGAATTCGTTGATGTGCAAGTGCGAGTTGCTTCTTTACGGCTGCGGGAGATGTTCCGCCTTGAGTGTTTCGCGCGTTGAGAACAGCCAGCGGCTTGAGCTTGGCGACTGTTTCGCTGTCGAGCAGAGGGTGCAGGGCTTGAAGCTCGTTTGCGGTGAGAGATTCGAGCTGACGGCCGTGCTTCAGGCAATGCTTGACCACTTCGCCAGAGATCTCATGGGCCTCGCGAAACGGAACTCCTTTTGCAGCCAAGTCGTCGGCAAGATCCGTCGCATTTGAAAAGTCGCCGGCGATGGTTTCGGCCATTCGTGCCCGGTTGAACTTTGCACCTTCAAGCATGAATCCCATTAAGCGAACGGAGCCACGAACCGAGTCGAGGGCGTAAAATACCGGCTCTTTATCTTCTTGTAGATCTCGGTTGTACGCGAGTGGCAGGCCTTTCATCATGGTCGCAAGCTGCATCAGAGCGCCGATGGCGCGGCCTGTGCGGCCGCGGATGAGCTCGGCGACGTCTGGATTTTTCTTCTGCGGCATGATGCTCGAACCGGTCGTCACTTGGTCAGCGAGTTCAACAAAGCCATGCTCCGGAGCGGACCAGATGACGAGTTCTTCTGAGATTCGCGAAAGATGAAGCGCGATGAGGCTTAAGTCGCTGACAAACTCAAGCGCGAAGTCGCGATCCGAGACGGCGTCGAGTGAGTTCTCAGAAGGACGAGTAAAGCCGAGCTCTTTCGCGACAAACTCGCGATCGAGGGGGAACGAAGTTCCCGCAAGTGCAGCAGAGCCAAGCGGGAGGACGCTCGTCCGTATAAGCCACTGCTGGAGTCGTTCCCGATCGCGCTCGAACATCCAGAAGTAGGCGAGGAGATGATGGGCGAGGCTCACGGGTTGGGCGTGTTGGAAGTGCGTGAGGCCGGGCAATATCGTTTCAGTCTCAGGCTCTGCTTTGGCGACAAGGCCACGCAAAAGCGCGGTGACTTCGTCGATCAGGGCCTTTCCCTCGCGCATGAGTGTAAGGCGAAACGCGGTCGCGACCTGATCATTTCTCGATCGTGCTGTGTGAAGTTTGCCAGCCACAGTTCCAATTTTCGCCTTGAGGCGCAGTTCAAGCGCGCTGTGAATATCCTCGGCATCGGCGGGGAAGGGATTCTGTCCGGCCTCGAGTTCCGCTTGAATCTCAGCTCGTATATCGCTGAGTCCGTTGACGATCGCCGTCGCCTCATCCGGAGCGATAATGCTCTGTTTCCCTAGCATTTTGGCATGGGCGATCGACCCATCGATGTCGGCGAGCCATAGCCGCCAATCGATTCCGATCGATGTTGAAAACGCAATGACGTCTGCGGTGGGGCCCGATTCAAATCGTCCGCCCCAAAGTCGTTTATCATATCCGCTGCTCTTGCCTGTCATTGCTGTTTCCCTTCTTCAAAAGGTACCTTCTTCCTTTTGGCGTCGCGTTGCGGCGCCAAAAGGAAGAAGGTACCTTTTCGATGGTTCTGCTTACTTCAGCTTCTGTTGGAGAGCGAGGAACATGCGAGCCTGAAGGCCGAACATTTTAACGCTACCAGTGCTTTCACGTTGGTCGAAGGTGGTGGTGTCGAAGCTTGCGAGGTCCTCGTTATAGAGAGCCCACTGACTTGAGCGTCCGACCACAGTGACGGCTCCTTTGAAGAGCGAGAGT